>JAUWQU010000496.1 GCA_030610965.1 Phycisphaerae bacterium | reverse complement strand
CAGGCCGCCCCCGGCGGGGCCCTTGCCCAACTCCATAACCGCGCCGCCGGCGTATTCCATGAAGACCTTGGGATTCCTGGTCTTGCCCTCGCCGTCGCCCCGGCCGTGCGGCTGATTGAGGATCGGCGCCTTCAGCGGCTCGCCCTCGGTCCACAGCTTCACCGGGCCGCTATCGTCCATGCCCAGAGCCCACTGGATCTGGTCGAAGCCGTGGCTGCCCCAGCCGGTCATCTCCCCGCCGGAAAACTCCTGGAAGCTGATCCATCCGGGTCTGGCGCGGGGGCGCTGGATGTCCAGGTTGTAGGGCACCGGCGCGACCGGCCCGCACCACATGTCCCAGTCGAGGCCATCGGGCACGGGCTGGGCGGGCAGGTGGCAGGGCCAGGGGCTGGGGTAGTTCTGGGCGATCACTCGCTTGACCTTGCCGATCCGCCCGGCTCGGACCATTGCGCAGCCGACGATGTTTTGCTTCATTGACCGCTGCTGGCTTCCGGTCTGGAAGACTCGCTTGTACTTGCGGACGGCCTGGACCATCCTTCGGCCCTCTAAGATGGTCAGCGTCATGGGCTTCTCGGCGTAGATATCCTTGCCGGCCTGGGCGGCGTGGATGCACACCAGCGCCCGCCAGTGGTCGGTGGTTGCGGTGAAGATGGCATCGATGTCCTTGCGTTCGAGCAGCTTGCGGTAGTCCTGGTAGACGGCGGCCTTGTGGGGCTGGGCGCGTTTGCGGGCGAGCGGCAGGTTCACGTCGGCGATGGCGATGACGGGATGGCCACCGGCGCCGACAAACCCGCCGCCCTGTCGGCCTACGCCTATGAAGCCCAGGCCGATGCGGTCGTTGGCGCCGGGCCGGCCTGGCTTGCCCAGCACGTGCGACGGGATGAACATCGGCGCGGCTATAACCGCTGACGCGGTCGCACTGCGGCGCAGGAAGGTCCGGCGGGTGGTTCGGTTGCGAGGCTTGGCCTTGTCGGACATGACGATTCTCCTTGAAAGGATCGGAACAAAACGCTATCAGGCGTCGCGCGCGTCTGCAAAGACTGTAAACCCTTCTCGCGGGCCGGGGTTTTCCGTAATGCAGCCCGAGCCGCCGGGTGCGGCTTTATCGTCGGCTGGGCGTCACCTATAATGTAGCGGACACAACCAAGAGGTATGTATCATGGTTGCCACACGATATTTCGCAACTGCCGCCGCCGCTGTGGCGATTGCGGTCTTTATGGGATGCAACAGAATGGATCAGAAGAGCACTAACCAGCCCGCGAAGGTTCAGCAGGGCCAGGCCATTGAGACGACGATGCCTGCCCTGACGGAGGCGGAGGCCCACATCATTCGGGACAAGGGTACGGAGCGCCCGTATACGGGCAAGTACTGGAAGTTCTCGGGCGAGGGCGTGTACCTGTGCCGGCAGTGCGGCAGGCCGCTGTACACGTCCAAGAGCAAGTTCCGCAGCGATTGCGGCTGGCCGAGCTTCGACGATGAGATCGACGGCGCCGTCATCCGCAAGGCAGACGCCGACGGCCGGCGGACGGAGATAATCTGCGCCCGCTGCGACGGGCACCTCGGGCACGTGTTCCTCGGCGAGGGCCACACGGATAAGGACACGCGCCACTGCGTGAACTCGATGTCGCTCGTCTTCCGCACGGCCGAGGAAATGAACCAAGCCGCCGCGAAGGCCGAGGCCGCCGCGACAACGGCCATGCCCGCCGGCGGCGCCACCGACGAGGCCATCTTCGCCGGCGGGTGCTTCTGGGGCGTCGAGCACTTGCTCGCAAAGGCCCCCGGCGTTATCAGCGCCGCCTCCGGCTACACCGGCGGCTCGACGAAGAACCCCACCTACGAGCAGATATGCACCGGCTGCACCGGCCATGCCGAGGCCGTGCGCGTGGTCTTCGACCCGACCAAGACCTCCTACGAGGCGCTGGCGAAGCTGTTCTTCGAGATCCACGACCCGACCACCGTCAACCGCCAGGGCCTCGACGTCGGCACGCAGTACCGCTCAGCCATCTTCTACAAAGACGACCAGCAGAAGCGGACAGCCGAGAAGCTCATCGGGCAGCTTCGCGAAAAGGGCTACAAGGTGGCGACCGAGCTCGAGCCGGCATCGGAGTTCTACACGGCCGAGGAATACCACCAGGACTACCTCGTCAAGCATCCCGGTCGCCCCGACTGCCACATGCACACGCCGAGGTTCGAGATTCCGCTCGAGCCGTAGGCGACGCGGCGACCCGGCCAATAGCCCGGGCCTTACAGGCCGCGATAGACGTCTTTGCGGTGGGCGATTCGTATGACGTGGACGATCAGGGCGCGGTCCATGATCTGATAGACTATTCGGTAATCCCCGATTCGAATCCGGTAGGCGTTCTCGGCCCCGGTCAGCTTGGTGCAGCCGGCGGGCCGGGGCTGTCGGGCCAGGCCGTCGATCGCCTTGGAGATGCGCCGGCGGTGGGGATTTGGTATTCCTGCCAGCGCCTTCTCAGCCTGGGGTTTGACCTCGATGCGGTAGGCCATCAGCTAAAGCCCCAGTGCCTTCTTGACCTGGGCCCACGGCTTGGTCGGTTCGTCCTTGGCTGCCCGGATGGCGTCCAGGTCCAGCTTGTCCTCAAGCCGCTCCAGCAATTCCAGGTCTTCCACGGGCACCAGTGCGAAGAGGTTCTTTCCACGCCTTTCGACAACAAGTCGCTCGCCCCGCAGGGCAACGCGGTTGCCCAGGTCGGCCAGGTGTTCGCGCGCCTCGGTTATGGGGATCGTTTCCATTGGCCATGCTCCAATCCATCGTTACGTACCAATTGTACGTTTGGTACGTTCCGTTGTCAAGCCGATCTTCGCCCCGTCGGGCTTGAATCTTGACGGCAGTCGTGGGCCTCTTGTGCGGCCCGGCTACTTCGTTGCCGCCTTGGCCAGGTCCCGGCCGAGGTCGCGGCAGGCGTCCAGCACGGCTTGATCGGGCATGGACTTGGACTCGACCGGCTCGCCCACCATCGTTCCTATTCCCTGGAAGAGCTTGAGCAGCGGCACCCTGACGGCCCCGCCTCCGCCGTGGGAGTAGAACAGGCAGTAGGGCTTGCCCGCCAGCCCATCGGCGTTGGCCTGCTTGGCGATGTGCCAGTCGTCCAGGAAGACCTTCAGCCCGCCGGCGAGGTAGCTGTAGTAGTCGGGCGTGCCGAAGGCGACGGCGTCGACGGCGCGGAACCGCTCGATGTCAAGCCGGCCTTCGTTGGTGTTGAACATCGACACCGCGGCCCCGGCCATCTTGGCGCCCGAGGCCAGGGCCTCGGCCATCGCACGCGTGTTTCCGTGCTCCTGCGAATGGTAGAGGACAAGAATCGATGCCATAAGCCTATCTCCATAGTTCGTGGGGCGACCGATGGCGCCCCGTTGCCGGTTGCGGCGCGGCCTGTCAAAAATTTTCCGCGGCCAGCTCGAAGTGCGCCTGCGGGTGCTTGCAGACCGGGCAGGTTGTCGGGGGCTTGACGCCCTCATGCACGAGGCCGCAGTTGCGGCAGCGCCACCTGACCTTCTCCGGCTTGGCGAAGACCGCGTGGGCCTCGATGCTCGCCAGGAGCTTCTTGTAGCGGGCCTCATGCTCCTTCTCGATCTCGGCCAGGCCGTCGAACAGCCGGGCGATGTCGTCGAAGCCCTCTTCGCGGGCGGTCGCGGCCATGCCGGGGTACATTTCGGTCCACTCGTGGTTTTCCCCGCCGGCCGCGGCCTGGAGATTCGCCCGCGTGTCGCCGATGCCATCGAGCAGCTTGAAGTGCAGCTTGGCGTGCTCCTTTTCCTGCTCGGCCGTCTCCAGGAATATCGCCGCGATCTGCTCGTAGCCTTCCTTCTTTGCCGCCGAGGCGAAGTACGTGTACTTGTTGCGGGCCTGCGACTCGCCCGCGAAAGCGTCCTTGAGGCTCTGTTCGGTCTTGCTGCCCTTGAGTTGGGCCATGGCTTTTCACTCCTTGCTCAAATGACGAAGATTGTGTGTTTCCGGGCTGTGCGCGGCCGGGGCTCTCGCCGCCCGGCACGACAACATCACAAAAGAGTATGCCCGGCCGGGCGAAATGTCAAAACATGGTCCGGCAAGGCTGGCGTTGGGCCGCCGGAAAGCCGCCAAAAAAATCCGCCGGATTCCCATTGACGCCGCGG
>JAUWQU010000166.1 GCA_030610965.1 Phycisphaerae bacterium | reverse complement strand
CTTCCGGCGCGTCGCTTGTCGTCCGGGCAATCTACGCCGGCAGCCAGGCGGCTGAGGGAATCGCCCGCTGGCTGAGGCGATACTACGCATTCCGATTAGGTCTCGCGCGGATATCATGTTTTGCCCGGCGACGGGCCGGGGCAAGGGGACTGGCTCCGCAGCGGCATGCTTTTCGCCGCGAAGGTGCCTGTCCCCGCGGTTAGGCCGCCGTACTGGGACACCGGGGACAGGCACCGCCAAACAGCCGGCGGAGCCAGTCCCCGTTTTCGCGGCCTGCCAAACGCCGGCTGATGAGGCCCCCCGGGGCCGAATCGGCCGGTAACGCTGTCCTACTACCTATTACCTACTACCTACTACCTTCTTCTTCTGCCGTTCCCTAAGACCTAAGAGCTAAGACCTATGACCTGTCTTTACGCCAAGCTCACCGGGGCGGCGTCGGCCAGGACCTCGGCGGGTATGTCGTGGACGATCCGCTCCATCCGCCCCGCCAGGGCTTTCTGGATCATGCCGGGCCTCGGCGCGATCAGTAGAATCTGGAAGCGGAACTTGTTGCGGATTCGCTTGATGGCGGCTGGGTCCGGGCCCCAGAAGACCACCTCCGGCGGCAGGTGAGGCCGAAGCGCCGCGGCCAGGGCGTCGGCGCCAGCTTCGGCACGCTCCAGCTTCTCATGGCGGACCACGAATCGCACCAGGCGGGAATACGGCGGCAGGCGGGCCTCCTTCCGCAGGGGCAACTCCCAGGCCGCGAAGCTCTTATAGTCGTGCGTGGCGGCGAACTGGATGGCCGGCTCGTCGGCGTGCAGGGTCTGGACCACCACCTGCCCGCGCAACTCCGCCCTTCCGGCCCGCCCGGCCACCTGGACGATGAGCTGAAACGTCCGCTCGGAAGCACGGAAGTCCGGTATTACCAAAGACGTATCCGCCGATACGACGCCCACCAGCGACACCCGCGGGAAGTCCAGCCCCTTGCCCACCATCTGCGTGCCAAGCAGTATGTCAAGCTCGCCGGACCCGAATGCCTCGAAGACCTTGCGGAACTGGCTCGGCGTGGTCATGGTGTCGCTATCCATCCGCGCCACCTTGGCTTGCGGAAACTTGCGGGCAAGCTCGCCCTCGATCCGCTGGATGCCCAACCCAAACAGCAGCAGCTTGCCACTGCACGCCGGGCAGTGCTCGGGCAGGGCAGAGGTTTCCTGGCAGTAATGGCAGATGCACATCTGCGTGGCCTGGTGGAAGATCATCGGCCTGCTGCAATGCTCGCACTCGAACATCCACTTGCAGCTCGGGCAGAATACGTAACTCGCATAGCCGCGCCGGTTCATCAGCAAAATCGCCTGCTCGCCGCGGTCCAGCACCTCGGCCAGCCGGCGGGTAAGCGTGGCCCCGAGCAGCTCGACCTTGCCGGGCGTGAGTTCCTTGCGAAGGTGTACGATCTCCAGCCGCGGCATGGGCAGGCCCCTGACGCGATTGGGCAGGCTCAGCAGATCGTATCGCCCCGCCTCGACATTGTGCATGGATTCCAGGCTCGGCGTGGCCGAACCTAGCACTATCGGCACGCCCGCGAGTTGGGCCCGTTTGACGGCCGTGTCCCGCCCGTGGTACGGCGGGGCCGTGTCCTGCTTGTAGCTGGACTCGTGTTCCTCGTCCACGACGATGAGCCCGAGGCTGCGAGCAGGCGCGAAGACCGCGCTTCGCGGCCCGACGACGACGTCGGCCCCGCCGTCGCGAATCTGCTGGTAGTAGAAGGCCCGCTGGGCGTCGGTGAGCCCGCTGTGCAGCCCGGCCCCGCGAGGCAGGCGGCTGAGCAGGCGCTGGAGCGTCTGGGTCGCCAGTGCTATTTCCGGCACCATGAGGATGGCCTGCTTGCCAGCCGCGATTACCTGGCGGATGGCGCGAACGTAGACCTCGGTTTTGCCGCTGCCGGTCACGCCGTGCAGGAGCGTGACGGAGAACCCGCCCGCGGAAAGCTTGCCCGACAGGCCCGACATGGCGGCCTGCTGGTCGGCGTTGAGCTCGAAGGGGTCGCCCCCGGCGGCGTCGGTCAGCTCGGGCAGTTCCACCGGCCTGGCCTCGACGCGGATGAGCTTGCGCCTGCTTAGGCGATGGATGCTGTCCCGCGAGCAGCCGCTGGCATGCCTGATCGCCTCGACGGTAACCGGCTCGACGCCCTGTTTGCGGGCCTCGTAGAGCTCGTCCAGCACACGCTTCTGGCGAGCGCCGAGCGTTGACGGCCAGTCGGCGTGATGGCTCTGGAGATAGGCGACGGCCTCGGTCTTGGCGGCGTGGCGGCCGACGGCTGAGGGAATCATCGCCGCCAGCGACATCCCAAGCGGCGTGAGGTAGTAGCCGCTGATCCACCGGCCGAGCTGCCAGAGCACGTCGTCGAACTGCGGCTCGGCGTCGATAACTTCGCCGACGGCCTTAAGCGCGTGCTCCCCCGGCCGGCGATTGGTATCGACCACGAAGCCGAGCACCTTGCGGTTCCCCCGCCCGAACGAAACGCGAACCCGCTGCCCCACCGCCGGCCCCGGCAGCGACGTCGGCCAGAGATAATCGAACGACCGCCAAAGGTTCGCGTTGACCGCCACCCCAACAACGCGGTCGTCCGATGAAGGCACGCGCCCCGCGCGCCCCCTCTTGCCACCGGGCCGCGTCTGGGTGTCGTCAGATTGGTCTTCAAAGAGCTTCGCCACGCCGGGCATCCTACCGGCCCGGCCGCCCGGAGGAAACCCCAGGAGCAATTTGAGATGCGGCGAGCTCTCGCCGCTTTGACACGTCGCGGAGCGACGACAAGAACGGCAAGTCGTCCGCTGTCGTCGCCTCTTAGTGCTCCCTTCGAAGCAAGACACTTTTGTGCAACGACTACGGCATAGAGGCAACAGCAACGGCAACGGCATCGCTGCGCGACATGTGAAAGCGGCGAGCTCTCGCCGCACCAAATTACTGCACCGGCGTGATCAGCAGTGCCTCACCGCTGCCCACGCTCAGGGTCACGTTGCCACCGCAAACATCGACTTCGCCCGCCTCATTCGGCCCCGTCAAGGTTATCCTGGAAACCGAAGCCTTCTTGACGCCCTTCCAGTCGGGCGGCGGTTCCCATGTCTTGCTGTCATATCCCTGCCTGCTGTAGGCAATCAGCGATCGGTCCTTCCGCCACAGCGCCGGCATGCAGATATCATCGCCATCGATCATCTGCTGCTTGCCTTTCACGGCGGCAGTGTTGTTCTTGTAGTACCAGGGCACAACCTTCAGGCAGAACTGCTCGAGCAATTCGGTAGGGTTTTCGGCAGCGGCCCTGAACTCCACCTTCATCGGGCTCGTGCAATAGAGGTCATCGGGAAGGTCTTCTATCTTGTCCCCCTGATGCCACGCCCACGGCTGCAATCCCACAAAGCGATCGTCGCGCAAGCCGTAGACCCATTCCGAGGTGACATCGATACCCCGATCCCGCCAGTACCGATATATCTTGCGCTGAGTGGCGGCTTCCTCGGCCTTGGTGTAGCCCAGGTAAGGGCTGATGAGGCCCTGCTGATCCATCGGCCGGGCCCCGAGGAAGGCGTCGATGTGGATGGTCTTGCTCTCTTTGAGTTCGGGCAGCATCTCGATCAGGTCGTCGATCCGCTTCTGCGCCAGGCCAAGCTTCCATTCCTGGGTGTAGCTGAGCTGATAGGAGACCATCCCGCTCCACTCCTTGCCGGGGATGACCTTGCCCTCTTCATCCTTGGCGATAATGTCCTTCTCCACGTACAAGCCCCACAACGGGCTCTCCGGATACGCATCGAACATGTTGATGTGCAGACTGACACTCGTGTTGTACTTCCGTGCCTCTCGCATCAGCCATCGCAGGCTCTGCTCAGGGGTATCGTCCTCGGCGCGCATGAGATGCCTGTTAGCCTGGGCCCACGAGGGGTACTTGGAGTCGTGCCCTTCATACTGCCAACCCGTCAGGTAGATCACCTGGGGCATTCCGCAGGTCATGTGGTACACCTTCCTTATCACTTCCAGCGTCTGCTCGAAGGTAAGGTAGACCTGCTTCATATTGCCTTGGGCATCTTTCACGCAATTCATGACCTTGTAGACCAGGCTTTGATGATAGGGCAACAGCCAGGGCCGTTCCGGCTTGCCGGTTATCGTCCAATCGTAGTACTCGCCGGACGGTTCGTTCTTCATCCTCTTTTGTCTCCCTGCTTCTTTCTGCCCTTTACGTCACGCCCCGCAAATCTGTCGGGGGCGACGGGATTCCGTGCGCGACAGCTCGCACAGGAGTTGCACGAGCAGATCCATGACCACAGACTGGTATTGGGGATCTTTCGCCAGGTTGTTCATCTCGTCGGGGTCGTTCTGTCGGTCGAACAACATGATCTCATTGCCGGGCGCGTAGTGGACCAGCTTGTACTCATTGGTCACCAACGCGCGCATCTGCAGAAGATCGAAGGCAGCCTGTGTATCCGAGTCATACTCCACCAATGCGTTTTTGCGCTCGGGACGCGCGCCGTCGAGCAGCACGGGCGTGAGGGATTCGCCGGGCAGCGACGGCGCCACCGGATGATTCTTCTCGCGCCACCAGCCGCTCATGAGTTCATCCTCCGGTTGATCGACGCCGGCCAGATCGAGAACCGTCGGCACCAGGTCGAGCATGCTGACAACATCCTGCACCACCCTGCCCTTCTGCTGGGCCCAGGGCACCTTGACCACGAAGGGAACGTGGGCATGACCGTCGTAGGGATAGAGGCCCTTGTAGAAGAGGCCGTGCTCGCCCAGTTGATCGCCATGGTCGGAGATGAACATCACGACTGTGCTGCCGGCCAGGCCGGACTCTTCCAGCGAGTCCAGCACGCGTCCGACCTGTTCGTCGACGTGCGATACCATGCCGTACGTCTGGCGGATGCATTCCTTGACATACTCCGCATCCTGAACCGTCGTGCCGGCGCCGATGGCATTCATCGTCTCGGATCGGCTGTGCGGGCTGAGTTCGGTTGTGCATTGTGAGAGTTCGATATCGACATCGGCGTAGGCGTCGCTCCACTTCCTGACCGCCGCAAAGGGTTCGTGGGGGTCTGGAAAGGAGCACCACAGGAAGAAGGGTTGATCCTTTCCGCTGCGGGCCTGGATGAAGTCTATCGAGCGATCAGCTATCCAATTGTTGTAGTGCAGCTCCGGCTCGATTTCCAAGGGCTTGGGATCCGAACTCTTGCAGGCGTACCCGTCAAAGGCCCCCGGATGGTTTTTGTCGAGCCATGTTCTGTAGTCGCCGTTGATGTAGTTCACGTGGCCATTGGCCGAGTCCTGGGTCTGGAAGCCGTAGTAGTTGTCCGGCGACTTGGTGATCATCCCCTCATTCCAGAATACGCGGCGTTCGGGGTTCTGCTCGGGGGTCTCCACCTCGGTCACATCAAGGCCCCCGGGCTTGCCCCAGGTCTTGAGGTGCAGCTTGCCGACCGAATGGGTCCGGTAGCCCGCTTCCGCCAGCAGTCCGGGCAGTGTGGGAACGCCCTCCGGCAGTGAGACTCCGTTGGAACGCACGCCCGACGCGCGATTGGCGAGTCCCGTGATCATGGTTGCCCGCGCCGGCATGCAGGCCGGGCTCGAGCTGTAGCAGTTGCGAAACAGCGCGCCCTCGGCGGCAATTCGATCGATATTGGGCGTCTTCAGTACGGGGTGACCCATGCAGCCCAGATGGTCCGATCGCTGCTCATCGGTGCAGAAGATCAGGATGTTGGGCCGCTCGTTGATGCCTTCCGCCTTTTTCATCGTCGCAAGTTCTCCTCATGCTTCAAACCGTTAATCTACCGCCGATCCCGGAGCCGTCAAGCACTTGCTCTGTTCGGCTGCGAGAGGAACCCGCCGCCGGCGGGCCGTGAATCGGCCCAAAACGCCCCGCGTCGAGCGGTTCATTCTGGATTACACGGACGGCCGTCGGTATAACGGCGGCCACGTCGGGCCGGCGCGAAACCGGCCTACCTGTCACAGCCAAAGGAGCGAATTGCGTGGTACCCAGCGATAGATACCTGGCGCTGATGGGCCTGGCCCCGAAGCGGATTCCGCACTGGGAGCACTGGTCGTGCCCGGACGGCGAGACTCACCTGACGGGGATCGACTACTTCGAGCACCCGCGGCTCTGTCGCCAGAAACTCGCCGAGCTGTACCCCCAACTGCGGCTGGGCGTACCCGCCAGCGACGAGCCGATCCCCCGCCCGCGCCTCGGAGGCGACGGGCCAGGCAGCGACCCCGTCAAGCACACCGTCCGCTGGGGCGCCGGCGAGTCCGCGTCGTGGCAGCACGGCGAGGCGATCTTCAAGTCGGCCGAGGACGTCTTCGCCTTCAGCCCGCTGGCAAAGGGCGACTTCACCGACATGCCAGTGGTCGCCAACGCCGACTACTCCAGCGAGAGAATAGTCTACGAGCGATACCGCAGCCGCTACCCGGCCGAGCATGGCAGCGCGGCCCCCGAGGGCTCGGACGCGACGGCATGGTTCTACAACACGATGTTCATGTGGCCGATGCTCACGTTCGGTTGGGAGCTGTTCCTGGAATGCTGCCTCGACGAGCGGTTCGAGCGGATCATGGACGAGTTCGCCGAGATCAACCGCCGCGTGTTCAGGACGTTCGCGAGGCTGCCGGTGAAGTTCGTGATCTGCCACGACGACATCGTGACCTCGCGCGGCCCGGTCTGTTCGCCGGCGTGGATGCACAAGTACATCTTCCCTCGGTACGAGGAGTTTTGGCACCTGATGCGGGCGGCGGGCAAGGAAGTGATCTTCATGGCCGACGGGTGCATGGACGCCTACGCCGACGACGTGATCGCGTGCGGGGCTCGCGGGATAATCTCCGAGCCGTTCACCGACTACAAGGCCATCGCCCTGCGTTACAGGGGAAAGGACCTCTTTCTGTCCGGCGAGGGCGACAACCGCGTGCTCACCCGCAACGACCCCGCGGAGATACGAGCCATGGTCGAGTCGATGGTGGAAACGGCCCGCATGACCGGCGGGTACATGATGTGCATCGGCAACCACATCCCCTGGAACGTTCCCGGCCCCGCCGTCAAGCTGTACCTGGACCTCTCGGCCGAGTTGGCGGTAAGGTAGGCGCGGCCGCGAGGGACTCGCCCCGAAGGACTCGCCCCTTGCCAAATACCTGGAAAAAGCGGATAATTGCTGATTGCGGCCTGGGATAATCCCGGGCTACTGAGGACATGGAGAACTCTCGCGGAGACGTTGGCGTAACGGTCGTGTGCGGCAACGAGGCAATGAGTGTCTGTTGGGAAGACCCAGCCATGAGCAAGCCGTCTCTTACGTGTATAGTTTCCCTGATGCTGATGCTGATTCTGTGCGGCCCGGCCGATAGCCGCGCGGCGGCCCCGAAGGCGAAGCGCGGCGACAAGAGCGGCAAGCCCGTGCTGAAGGGCCTGCAGAAGCGGGAAGTCCTGAAGTTGCTCGCGGAGTTCGGCAAGGCCGAGAAGCCCGAGCAGCGCGACGCGTTGTGCAAGCAGATCATCGCCG
>JAUWQU010000480.1 GCA_030610965.1 Phycisphaerae bacterium | reverse complement strand
CGACTGGAGGTACAGGTGGGCGTTGTGGTTCTCCGGCCCGAACTGGGCCATGTTGTGATCCACGTAGCTGACCGACACCTCCGTCCGCACCCGAGGCACGCCCATAGCCTCGAGCAGCAGAAACGCCGTCGTGCCCGTCGCATCCTGCGTGAGCGTCTGGTCGATCCGAATGCCGATCTCCCGGCCGGGGACCATGTCCCCCGCCACGAGGTGTTCGGCGAGTATCTTCTGCACTACGGTCTTGGCCATGAAAGCTCCTTAGGCAATCGTATCCGCCCACGGAAACATAGATTCGCGGGGATACGCAACGAGGATACCAAATCCACCCACACCGGGCAAATGGCAGATGGGACTCGGGGCGCACCCCCGAGCAAATCCCGATGTGCATCCGGACTTGGGTGTGGCACGCGTCAATTCAGGACCGCCCGGCCTCCAACGCCAGCATGCGCCGCTTGACCTCCACGCCGCCCGCGGCCGAGAAGCCGCCCAGCCCGCCGCCGGCGTATGTCACGCGATGGCACGGGATGACCAGCGGGATGTCGTTCTTACCAAGCGCGCCCGCGACGGCGCGCGAGGCCTCAGGCCGGCCGATGAGCCTGCCCAGTTCGCCGTAGTTGGTGGACTGCCCGTAGCCCAGCGTCCGGCACGCACGCAGCACCTGGCCGCCGAACGTCCCCTCGCCCGGCAGCTCGCACTCGACGTCGTCGAATGCGACGGCCTTGGCATTGAAGTACGCCCGCGTGAGTTCGATGATTCGCTCGAACGGCCCCAGGTCGCGCACCGTGGCCGGATGCTCCCACGCCAGCAGCTCCGCCAGTTGGTCGGCCTGGTAGTGCGGCAGCATCAGCCGCCTAAGCCCGCCGGCCCCCGCCACGGCGCCAACAGGCCCCCAGGCAGTGGACCACACGGCGTAGAATCCCGGTTGATCTTTCTTCTTGGCCATCCCCGGATAATACCCGCCTGCGGGGCAGTCGATCAACCCCGGTCGGTGAAGCCCGCGACGATTCCATGATAAGGCGGATATCCGGCCCAGTCATCCCCAGCCGCCCGCGTAAGAATTGTCACAGACCCTTCCAGCCCGCCATGAACGCAGGTACAATCGGCGGGCAGAACAGGGTTGTATCTGTTCCGAATGGAACTTTCGAACGGCACTTTCGCAGGAGACGAACCATGACGGACCACATCAGCCGACGAGGCTTCCTGAAGATGACGGCCGCGGGCGGAGCAGTTCTGGCGGCGAACCTGGCAACGGGTACAACTGGGGCCGATGAACGCCCCGCCGGCGATGCCTGGCCGAAGTTCCCGCCCGTGAAGATCCACAAGGTTTTCGTCGGCCGGACTGGCGGTTACATGGCCAGGCCGACCGACGAGAAGGCCAAGCTGGACAAGTACCTCGACGAGCTCGGCAAGAAACTTGGCGGCGTGGAGTTCGTCGGCGGCGAAACCATCCCTCCGGACAAGGCCGACGAAGTGACCGCCAAAGTCGCCAAGGCGGACGGCCTGCTGGTGATCTACCTGTCCGGCCACGGGGGAAACGCGCCGATCCTGGGCAAGCTCTTCGACACGGGCCTGCCGGCGGTCCTCTTCTTCCAGCCTTTCGGCGGGCACGGATGGATGTACTTCCAGGACTGGCGGAAGCAGGGAAGGAAGGTCCTGCTGATGTCCACCAGCGACTGGTCGGACCTCGACCGGGCCGTCGCCCTGATGCGAGCAGCGATCTGGATGAAGCAGACGAGGATTCTCTGCATCGGCGGGCTTCGCGGCACGGCTGCCGCCCGCGACGGCGAGCAGGTCCGCAAGAAGCTCGGCGCCGAACTGGTGCCCGTGGACAACAAGAAAGTCCTGGAGATGGCCCGCGCAATCGACCCCAAGGTCGCCGAGGCCGAGGCCGAGCAGTATTGGATCACCCAGGCAAAGCAGATCGTCGAGCCAAAGCGGTCCGAGATCATCGACTCGGCAAGATACTACCTGGCGGTCAAGGAGTTGATGATCCGCGAGAAGGCCCAGGCGGTCGCCAGCAGCCATTGCATGGGCAATCCCCGCGCGTGCCTGACATTCAGCAAGCTGAACGACCTCGGGTTGGTCGGGGCCTGCGAGGGCGATATCGACTCGACGCTCACCATGCTCCTGTTCGCCTACGCCTTCCGCGTTCCGGGCTTCATCACAGACCCGGTGATCGACACGGCCAAGAACGCCATGATCCACTTCCACTGCACCTCGGCAACGAAGATGGACGGCCCCGGCGGCAAGCGGCTGCCGTTCGTCATCCGCAACCAGACCGACACCGGGGGAGGCGTGGCGGTGCAGGCCAAGCACCGCGTCGGCCAGTTGGTCACCTGCGCCAAGTTGGTCAACCTGGACACGATGCTGATCTGCCCGGGCAAGATCATCGAGACCAGCACTAGCCCGCTGGCCTGCCGAACGCAGTTCACCCAGACAGTGCGCGACGCCCGCAAGTTGTTCCTCAACTGGGGCGCCGGGGCCTTCAAGGGCGGCATTATGACCATGCTGCATCGCGTGGTCTTCTATGGCGACTACGCCAAACCTCTCCAGGAGTTGGGCGACCTCATGGGCTTCAAGGTGGTCGAGGAGGGTGGGCCGGTCTGAGAAGAAGGCCGGGAACCTCTTCTCAAAAGTTCTCAAAAGCTCTTGACCCCTCAGTTTCGAACGTGGCTTGGGGGGTGGGCCAGTTCGCACTGGAACTGATTGGCTTTGGAGCCGATTACCTGCAGGGCCTCGCGGCCACCGGGCGTCAGGCCCAGGCCTATGAACTGGAAGCCCAGGTAAATCTCGCCATCTTCGTCCAGCGTGTGGCGGAACTGGGCGTCGGCGTAGACCGTCTGCTCGCCGACGCCGAAGCTGATCCGCACGCCGACGATGTCGCCGGGGCTGACGGCGTCGCCGAACCGCTGCTCGCCGATTAGCTGGAAACCTCCGGCACTGATGTTGACGACCCGGCCGGACCATACCGGCTGATCCGGCGTCGTGCCGGCTGGCTCGTTTTCCAGGCCGCCGAGCCAGAACGCCGCCCGGACTATGCGATTGGGGGGCACGTCCGAGCGGTTAAAGGCTCGTCGCTGCATGCGCTGCATGCGCGTCGGGCTGCAAACGTGCAGCACGACCCCGGCCGAGCCGTCGTCGAGCCGCGCGGAGTCGGTCTCTGCGACGGTGCCGGTGAAAATGTGCTTGTGATGCTTGAGCTTGAAGTTCACGCCTACCTTGTCGGCCGGGCGAAACTCGTGCGGCCGCTCGCCGGGTTCCGGCACGGGCACCGCCAGCAGGATATGGCCCTGTCGCATCGCTACAAATCGCGCGCGAAAGCTCGCCCATCCGTCCTCGTCGCGAATGGTGATCGTCGCGGGGACCTGCCGCTCAGCGGCCGCGCTGAGCACCTCGTCAATCTGTTGGTTGGTCAGCTTCTGAAGAATAGCCATGTTGCCAGCCCTGCCGATACTTGCCTGTGAGCTAACGCTCCGTGCCGCGGTTGTCGTCGCGCAACGGCGCATGTCCGACCCTTGTAAGCGCATCATCCCGCGTCCCGGTTTGTCGTCGGCACGTGCGGGCGGGGACTTAAGCAGAATCAAGGCCGCGAAGGGGCCGGGGGGCAATGCGGGTGGGCGCCGGTCGGCGATGGCTTGTCACTTGCCCGCCCGCTGGCCGGCGGACAGTTCGGCCTCGATTACTTCCGGCCTCGGCACGCGGGCGCCCGTAACGGCCACGACTGCCCCGGGCAGGCCCCAGAGCATCGGCACGAGCCTGGCCAGCAGAGCCAGCACCAGTATCGTGCTCGCCCCGCACACCGGGCTCTCGAAGAACCGCAGGTACCAGTTCTCCACCCAGCCGACGCCGCCCGGCGTCAGCGGGATCGCCCCGATGATGTAGATCAGCGGCACGTAGAGGAAGTACTCCTTCCACCCGGCGGGAATCGAAAGGCTCGCGCCCATCAGGGCGACAAAGCCCACGAACGACAGATGCGACACCAGCGAGATCGCCACCGCCCACGCCATCGCGCCCAGGCGCCGTCGATATCGCACAGCCGCGTCGCCGGCCGCGGCAATGTGGTGGGCGATGGGCAGCCTGCGGTAGAGCTTCTCCACGTGAAGGGCCCGGCGGAACCGTTGGCTCAGCAGGAACGTCATCATCCCCCCCACCACCACGATAATGGCCGCCATGCATATCACCGGAAGGCGAAGCTCGTCGAAGCTTCGCTCCCCGCCCAGCAGCAGCAGGCCCAGCATCGCCC
>JAUWQU010000333.1 GCA_030610965.1 Phycisphaerae bacterium | reverse complement strand
CCTGGCGGGAAGCCTGTCGACATCTGAAATACGCTTGCAGGAAACGCCGGTCGCTTGCGCCCGGCGTTTCCTGCGCACCTGACGACGGTGATCGATCACCGACAGCCAGTAGTTGGGATCTATGGTCAGTCGGGGTTCGCGGAGCGTTTGAATCAGGAGGGTCGCCCGGGACCGCGACGGCGAAAGGGGACCTACTCCGCCGCCATTCGGCGGTCGTGGATGACCTGGGCTATGGTCGTTTCGCGTTTCTTCTTGGCGGCCGCGAAGAACGCCTCCAGACCCGCGCCGTCACCGGCGTCGACGAGCTGGCGAAGGCTCAGCAGCGAGCGGTCGAAGTCGTCGATCACCCGCAGTATCCCCTGGCGGTTGGTCAGAAAGATGTCCCGCCACATTTCCGGGTCGCCGCTGGCCAGGCGTGTCGCGTCGCGAAAGCCCGTGGACGAGACGTCCAGGTCCGCGCGGGCCGGCAGGAGCATCAGCAGGCTGGCAAGAGCGTGCGGCAGATGGCTGACCCGCGCGATCACGCGGTCGTGGCGAGCCGGCGGCATGGTCACTGTCCGCATGCCCATCTTTTCCCACAGCGTCCCCACGCGCCGAGCCACCTCGGGCGGGGTCTTTGGCGTCGGCGTGAGAATGCACGTGGCGCCGCTGAACAGGTCGGCTCGGGCGAAGTTCGGGCCCTTCTGCTCGCTGCCGGCCATGGGGTGCGAGCCGCAGAACCGCCCCGCCCCCAGAAGCCGATGGGCCTGGCGAACGACCGACGCCTTGGTCGATCCGACGTCCGTGACGATCGCCCTGGCCGCCAGGTGCGGCGCGATGGCCCGCATGTGGCCCTCGAACGCCCCCACCGGCGTGGCCAGGATCACCAGGTCGGTATCCCCGACTGGCTCCCGCGCGTCGAGGTGAACGGTGTCCACCGCCCCGATGGCCAGTGCCTGATCGAGCGACTTGGCCCGACGCCCGACGCCTGCAATGCGAATCCGCGGGTCGAACGCCTTAAGCGCAAGGCCTGCCGAACCGCCCAAAAGCCCCACGCCCACTATCGTGACGTGCCGGATGTCCATCTTGCTGTCAGCCATGTTTTCGCGGCAGAAAAAGGTTCGCGGCTCTTCGATCCTGAGTCACACGTCCCGGAACCCACGGACAAAGCCTATTCCAAACCCGCCCGGTTGGCAATAGCGCCGGCACGATATGCGCCTGACAACTCGACCGCGGCATAGGCCCTTTTCCGGTTGTGTTTCGCGACTGTCGAATGGCTCACCCACCCGAAGGTCGCCTCATGACAACGACAACCGTCAGGTCATCAAGTTGGGCGGTGCCGGCGGCGAACCCGATGACATCCTGGTGCAATTGCTCGATCAACTGGTTCGGGGGCAGGCCACTGTGGTCAAAAATGGAGGCTTTGAGCCGCTTGAGGCCGAACATCTCGCCATCGGCGTTGGCCCATTCGGTGATGCCGTCAGTAACCAGCACCAGCATGTCGCCGGGCTCCATCCGAATGTCGTGGGGCTGACCGTAACTCGTTTCCGGCATCACACCCAGGGGGATTCCTTGTGCCCTGTACTCAGTGAACGTGTGTTTCTCAGCCTTGTATAGCAGCAACGGGCCGTGGCCGGCCGACAGCAGTTCGACACGATGCAGATTGGCATCGAGCGTGGCGGCGGCAAACGTGACGAATCGTTCGACAGGCAAGTCGTCAGCAAGAAGCCGGTTGAGGTGATTCATGGCGGCGCTTTGGTCTTCGTGCCACGGAACGCTGGCCCGGACGTAGGCATGGCAATTCGCGGTAACCATCGCGGCACTGATCCCATGACCCGAGACATCGGCCAGGACAATCGTGACTTGTCCGTCAGGCAAGACGAGCCAGTCGTAGTAATCGCCGCCGGTCTGCTCGGCAGGCTTCGTCCAACCGGCCACTTCGTAACCTGTCACGTCCGGAGCATCTTTCGGCAAGAGGGCCTGTTGGATAGACCGCGCGATCTCCAGGTCGGCCCTGAGCCGCTCGACCTGTTGCGCTTCATGCAGAGCCGCCGACACGTGTTGCCTTATCTGTCGGGCGACACCCGCTGCCACCAGGCCACCCAGGCAGAACACGGTCGCATATCCTGTGTAGAGCGGCACGCCGACCGGTAGGCCACCCAACTCTTCGGCAGGATATCGCCATGAGACATAGGCGGCGGCAAGGAGATACCCGGATGCCGAAGACAGCCCCGCAAGAAGGGAAAGCAGCGGCCGCAGTCTGAGTGTGGACAGGATGATGAAGAAGAAGTAGGTCAGGACCGGCGGAGCCACCAAGGCGGCATATGGGCTGAAGACGCCCGCCTCGGCCAAGTAGATAATCCCCATCGACGGAAACGTTGTCTCCACAACAACGTTCAGCACCCAGAACCGCGGGGACACTGCCTTGCCGCGGCGAATCGACCGATTGACAATCGCCAGTATCCCGCCCTCATACGCAATCAGGGCCACTGTAAGCAGCGCGCCTCCGAGGAACGCATCGGCGCCGGTGCGAGCCCAGAGAGCCCGAAGAACAATGAATAGGCCAAGAGCGACAAATACGGCCACGGTGCCGACGATGCGAATGCGTTCGCTACGGAGTGCCGCGTGTCGGAATGCATCTGATTCGATCGTGCCGGTCTTGACCATGCTCTCTGCCTCATAGGCGCCATGGAATCTTCTCGTCACGGCGCTGTAAATGCCAGCACATAAGGTGTCGATAACGGACCACGACACATCCGATCTTTGGTTCTAAGCCTCCCTGGCCGGCATTGCGGCATTTTCGGCGGCAAGGGCTGCTGCCGGAGAAAGTGTGGCAGGGCCGGGCGACTGCCGGGGACGCTCTTGTTTTGCATCGCGGCGTGCCGGGCGTATAATGGCCGGTTTCCTGGCTGGCCCGCTGGGTCGGCTGACTGTCGGGCATTGGCTTAAGAGAGCGAACATGACATCGTTGCAGGCATTGCAGGATCGTTTCGGGCGGAACGTGGTCTTTCAGATGAACGTCCGCCTTCTCGACGGGGGCGACAGGCTCGGTGCGGTTATCTCGGCGACCATCGGCGCCGGGGCTCACATCGGCCAGGTTAACCTGGGCAAGGTCTTCACCGAATCGATGATCTACGAGCTTCGCGTTTTCGCCGAAAGCGACGAGCAGATGGCCTCGGCCCGCAAGGCAGTCGAGGCGATCGCCAACGTCGAGGTGGTGGACGTGCTGGACATGGCGATGGAGAGCCATCGCGGCGGCTCCTGCGAGATGCGAAGCCGCACGCCGATAACATCCAACACCGACCTGCGGATCGTCTACACGCCGGGCGTGGCGCGGGTCTGCAAGGCCATCGAGGCCGACCCGGCCAAGGCTCGCGAGTACACCGGCATCGCAAACAAGGTCGCCATCGTCACCGACGGCACGGCCATCCTCGGCCTCGGCGACATCGGCTGCCTGGCAGGGATGCCGGTCATGGAGGGCAAGTCGGCGATCTTCTGGGAGTTCGCCCGGGTCTCGGCCGAGCCGATCCTGATAGACACCCGCGACCCGAAGGAGTTCATCAACGTCTGCGAGCGGATCGCATCGACATTCGGCGCGATACAGGTCGAGGACGTCGCGGCGCCGCAGTGCTTCGAGATCACGCGCACGCTCGACGAGCGGCTGGACATCCCGGTCTTCCACGACGACCAGCACGGCACGGCCACCATCGTCCTGGCCGGGCTTTACGGCGCGCTGCGGCAGACCGGAAAACGCATCGAGGACATTACCTGCGCGATCGCCGGGGCAGGCGCGGCCGGGACCGCGATTGCCGACCTTCTCATGCATGCCGGGGCGGGGGACGTGGTCCTGGCGGACTCCAAGGGCATCGTCCACCGCGGCCGAGCCGAGGGCATGAACGCCGAGAAGGTCGCCCTGGCCGAACGGACCAACACCCAGAACATCACCGGCGGCATCGCCGAAGCCATGGCCGGCCGGGAACTGTTCATCGGCGTGTCGAGG
This sequence comes from Phycisphaerae bacterium, assembly GCA_030610965.1. Classification (GTDB taxonomy): domain Bacteria; phylum Planctomycetota; class Phycisphaerae; order SM23-33; family SM23-33; genus JAUWQU01. The sequence goes on along the minus strand of JAUWQU010000333.1, from coordinate 1,416 downwards.
CCGAACCTCGTTTCGCGGGAAATGGTCCGCTCGATGGCCAAAGACCCGATAGTCTTCGCGCTGGCCAACCCGGTTAGCGAGATCAGCGTCAACGACGCCTACAAAGCCGGGGCAGCCATCGCCGCCGACGGGCGGATGATGAACAACGCCCTGGCGTATCCGGGCATCTTCCGCGGCGCGCTCGACGCGGCCGCAAAGTCCATCACCATCGACATGATGATGGCGGCGGCCGAGGCACTGTCGAACATAGTGCCCGAAGGCGAGCTGCTTCCCGAGATGATGAACCCCGCCACGCACCAGGCCGTCGCCGCGGCGGTGCGCGGGGCTGTGAAAGATTAACCACAGAGGCACAGAGGCACTGAGGTCAAGAAGAAGAGACAGGTTCATTTCTCTTGCTCGATGGCCTTGCGGATGTCACGACAGGCCGGGGGCTGCTGTGGAAGAAGCTTACAAGGCGCAGAGAGAACGGATGTTTGCGTTGCGGCGCGGCTGAGAGAAGTGTCCTTAGTTGGACATTGAGCATTTGAGCATTGCACATTGCCAAGCGGAGCGAAACATGAAAGCACTCGTAATCTACGGCGGATGGGCCGGGCACGAACCCGGGCCGGTCAGCGAGATCATCGCCAAGGCGCTTGACGCCCACGGCATCGAGGCCGAGCGGTCGGACACGCTGGACAGCCTCAACGATCTTGACAGCCTGCTGGGACTGGACCTTATCGTGCCGCACTGGACGGCGGGCGACATTTCCAACGAGCAGGCCAAGAACCTCCTCCAGGCCGTCCAGGAGGGGGTTGGCATCGCCGGCTGTCACGGCGGGATGGGCGACGCGTTCCGGGACAATCCCGGCTATCAGTTCATGGTCGGCGGGCAGTGGGTGGCCCATCCGGGCAACAAGCTGGAGTACACGGTCCACGTCGTCGACCACGCCGACCCCATCACAGCCGACCTCAACCACTTCCGCATGAACAGCGAGCAGTACTACATGCACGTCGACCCGTCGAACCACGTGCTGGCGACGACGACTTGCCAATGCAACGGCTGCACCCAGCCGGTGGTCTGGAAGCGGATGTGGGGCAAGGGCCGTGTCTTCTACAGCTCGCTGGGCCACGACGCGAAGGATTTCGACGTGCCCGCGTGCATGCCGATCCTGACCCGCGGCATGGTCTGGGCCGCCGAAGGCCGGGCCGCGACGAGATGACTTGGTAGCCGGTAGCCGGTGGCCTGTATCCGGTAAGGCGGCACCGGGAATACGTGGTTCTGACCCCGAGGCCTGCTCGCTTCAGCAGCAGGGGCGCACGCGCGACGGGCAGCGCCCTCGCCGGGCTCTGAAGGGCTGTCGAGGGCCGCTCCCGTCAAGGGAAAAGGGTTAAGAGGCCAACCTGCAAAGCGTTATAAGCGGCCCTGCGCCGGGTGGAA
>JAUWQU010000779.1 GCA_030610965.1 Phycisphaerae bacterium | reverse complement strand
CCCGGTAGATTGAGTTCCTTGGCCGATACGCTAATTCGATAAGGAAACGCTCATGTCAACCAAAGTCAGGAACGCTCTGATGTTTCCCGGTCTCATTGTGGCCGGGACGTTGCTGCTCCTGTCGGCGCCGCTCGCCTTCGGCGCCGCCGCCGAGCCGCTTGCGTCGCCCGGCGATGCGTCCGCCCTTGCATGGATCCGCTTCGACGGCGGGCAAGAGTACGCCGGCACGCCGTATCTCTGGTTGGGTGACAGCGAGATTCGTCTGGAGATCGACGTGCCCTGCCAGCCCGGCTGCGCGCTCGATCTGCTCTGGGGGTCCAAGAAGGACTCGCGGGGCGCGGCCTTGACGATCAACGGCAAGTCCGTCACGGCCAACGGGGGCGGGTACGACGGCTTTAAGTGGCTGCGCGTGACGATTCCGAAGGACGTCGCGGGCAAGCAGCATCAGGTGGTCTTCAGAGCCGTCGCGCCCAAGCCGGCCTTCCTTGCCGAGGTGCGGCTGGTCGGGCCCGGGGCGATCACGTCCCCGGCCGACACGAAGAAGAAGCCAGCCCACGGGATCAGCCTGAAGACAACCGCCACTGCCGGGGCCGCGGCCTTGAGGAAGGCGCCGGCGGCGCCCGTCTTTCCCGAGATGCGGAAGATGTGGGACACCCCGCTCGCCCCGCCGGCTAAGCAGGCCACCGACCCCACCGTCGAGGCCGCCTTCCGCCAGGCCGAGAAGCACGGCCGTCAGGCCAACGAAATGTACTTCCGCTCCCGAAAGCTCGTCGACGGCTGGCTTGCCTATGCGGACCCCAACACCGGGCTGCTGCCCAGGCGGATCAATCGACCGGGCGGAGACCGGACCATCTGGAATGCTCAGGACTGTGCGGCTGACCTCTATCCGTTTCTGGTGTTGACCTGTGCCCTCACGGATCGGGAAATGTTCAACGGCCGGATGCGCGAGATACTCCGGACCGAGACAAAGCTCACCTGCCGGATCGATCGCCTGCCGGACACCTACTCCTTCACCAAGAAGGGCTTCGCCACCGACAAGGCCGACCTGAACTCGATCATGTTCGGCAGCAGCGAGTACGTCAAGGACGGCCTGATGCCCCTGACGGAGTGGCTTGGCGACAGCCCGTGGCGCGACCGGATGATCGGCATTGTGGACGACATGTGGAAACACGCGCCAGTCGAGACCCCCTTCGGCAAGATCGTCTCCACGAACTTCGAGGTCAACGGCGAGATGCTTCAGGTGCTCTCCCGCGTCTACTGGATGACCGGCGAGAAGAAGTACCTCCAGTGGGCCATCCGCCTGGGTGACTACTACCTGCTGGGCGACCATCACCCGACACGGACCATGCAGAGGCTGTCCATGGACGACCATGGCTGCGAGATGATTTCCGGCCTCTGCGAGCTATACGCCACCGTCCACTTCGCCATGCCTGCCAAGAAGGAAGCCTACCGGCAGCCGCTGCATGAGATGCTCGACACGATCCTGGCCAAGGCTCGTACCGAGCACGGGGTATTCTGGGACTCGATCGACCTCAAGACGGGCAAGCACGCGACCTCGCTGACCGATAACTGGGGCTACGACCTCAACGGGTTCTACACGGTTTACATGGTCGACAAGACCCCGGGCTATCGCCAAGCCGTCGTCAAGGCCCTGAGCAACATCACGGAACACTACATCGACTACAAATGGGAAGGCGGCGGGGCCGACGGGTATGCCGATTCCATCGAGGGCGCCATCAACCTGTATAACCGCGAGCGGATCGCCTCGGCCATGCCGTTCATCGACAGCGGCATCCGCAACATGTGGCGAAGGCAGCGCCCCGACGGTGTCATCGAGGGCTGGTACGGCGACGGCAACAGCGCGCGGACGGCGATCATGTACGCCCTGATGAAGGCCCTGGGCATTACAGTCCCGCCGTGGCGGTCCGACGTCCGGCTCGGCGCGGCCGAAACCGGCGGCAAGCTCTGCGTGAGCGTCTATTCGGACAAACCGTGGTCCGGGCGGCTTGTGTTCGATCGGCCGAGGCACAAGGTGCAGATGCGCCTGCCGATCGACTATCCGCGAATCAACCAGTTCCCCGAGTGGTTCACCGTGCAGGCCGACGGGCGGTACGCAATCGGCGACCTCGCCGCAGGCACTAAAGCAACGCTGACCGGCAAGCAGTTGGCGGCCGGCATGGAAATCAAACTCCCCGGCCGCGCCGAGACGCGACTGGTAGTCGCGCCGACAGGCGAGTGATCTCGCCTGCGTCGGGGGCGGCGTTATGACCCAACTACATTGCGGACATCCACATTACTCAAACTGACCGCTTTTTCAGGCCCGACGGGCCGACAGCATTTGGCCGGGGGCGTAAGCCCAATGGCACGAAGTTAAGGCGTCGAGTCTTTTTCCCATGAGCCCAAAGGGCTCCAAATAGTCCAGCCCAGGGCAGAGCGAAGCGCCGCCCTGGGTATCAGGGCCACGAACAACAGAGCCCTGAAGGGACGCAATATCCTTACCTACAAGGTTTTGTGTCGCCCTTACAGGGCTTTCTTCTTGTGGGAGACCGGTAACCCAGGGCGGCGCTTCGCTCTGCCCTGGGCTATACTATTTCAGCCCTTGTATCTTCCAGTTCCGTTGTTTCTCGGTAGGATGAACGTTTGTCGTTCGGGCTTGTCGTCCCGTGGCCACGGGACG
>JAUWQU010000608.1 GCA_030610965.1 Phycisphaerae bacterium | reverse complement strand
CTTGTCCGCAGCCGCGGAGTGAAGCTGGACGCGTTTGTCTGGGATGACGGCTGGGATGATTTCAACTCTCTGTGGGGTTTCCACAAAGGCTTCCCGGACGGCTTTAAGAAGCTCAAAGCCGCCGCCGCCAGGTACGGCGCCGCACAGGGCGTGTGGATGTCGCCCTGGGGCGGTTACGCCGGGCCGAAGAACAAACGCATCGCTTTCGGGAAGTCTCAAGGCTACGAGACCAACGCCAGTGGTTTCTCCATGGCCGGGGCCAGGTACGGGAAGACTTTTCGCGATGTCTGCCTGAACATGATGCGCGAGCAGGGGGTGATCTTTTTCAAGTTCGACGGCATGGGCGGGGGCAACAAAGCGACCGGTGCGAAGGCAGAGTTGGCGGACGACGTCGACGCGGTTCTTGCCCTGACGCAGGCGCTGCGACGTGAAAGCCCTGAAGTCTTCATCAGCGCCACGGTCGGCACGTGGGCCAGCCCTTTCTGGACGTTCTACGCCGATTCGATCTGGCGACAGGGCGGCGATACCGGCCTTTACGGCAAAGGCGACACCCGCCAACAATGGATCTCGTACCGCGACAAGTATTGCCACGACAGGATCGTGGAATTAGGGCCGCTTTATCCTCTCAATTCACTGATGCTTCACGGCCCGTGCATCAGCGACCGTAGAAGCCCGGCGCGGATGGTGCGCAACGAGAAATCCGTCGCGGATGAAATCTGGTCGTTCTTCGGCTCGGGCACGAACCTCCAGGAGTTGTACATCAGCCCGCATCTGCTCACGCAGGCGATGTGGGACGAGCTTGCCCGGGCCGCAAAATGGTCGCGAGCCAACTCCGACGTGCTGGTCGATACCCATTGGATCGGCGGCAACCCCGGTAAGGCCGAGGTGTACGGCTGGGCGTCGTGGAGGCCCGGCAAGGGCATCCTGACGCTCCGCAACCCCTCCGACAGGCCGCGGGAGTTCAACATCACGCCGCGAGCGGCGCTGGAGCTACCGGCGGAGGTGCGCGGCACGGTCCGGCTGGAGGCCATCTATCCGCAAAAGCAGCAACCGCCGGCCCGCGCGATCGGCGTCGATGACGCGCTGAAGCTATCATTGAAGCCGTTCGAGGTGGTCGTGATGGAGTTGGCCGGTGCGGAAAGGGCAAAATAGCCCGTGGCCGCTTACGGAGTGGCCCGCTCACCCGGAACACTGGGCCGGAGGGGCGGTTTAAGATGGGGTGATGTGGACATACGGGCCGTGGGCCATAATGGGCGCGTGTCGAAGGTGCTTTTTTTCTGAGGAAGAACGATGGAACACAAGAGTATTCAGCCCGTTTGGCGGGCGTTGGCGGCAGTTGGCGTGGTGGCCTTGGCAATGCTGGGCGGCGAGGCCCTGGCCGATGACGAGAAGCCTGCAACGGCCAGGCAGAGCAATATCCGCATGGCGATCATCGTCGGCGGGCACGGGTACGACAAGAAGAACTTCCCCGCCATGTTCGAGGCCATGAAGGACCTGGACTATGAGATCCGCCCGGCCCAGGAAAAGGGAAAGCCGCACCTGTTCGACGACGCCAACAGCTTCCCGTACGACGTTATCCTCCTGTACAACATGAACAACAAGCTCACGGCCGCCCAGGGAAAGAACTTTCTGAAGCTGCTGGACAAGGGCGTCGGGCTGGTGGTTCTCCATCACGCGATAACGGGCTTTCAGGACTGGCCGGGCTGGCCCGACCTCATCGGCGCACGCTACTTCCTCAAGAACGAGATATTCCGCGGCGCCCAGGGCGCCCGCAGCATCTGGAAGGACGACGTGGACCTCAAGATGCACGTCGAGAACGCCAACCACCCGATCACCAGGGGGCTCCAAGACTACGAGATCTGCGATGAGACTTACGGCAAGTGGCGGTTCCTGCCTGGCAACGTGCTTCTGGTTTCCACGGAACACCCGCTGAGCAACAAGCAGATCGCCTGGGTTCGCCCACAGGGCAGCCGGCGGGTGTTCGCCATGCAGTCCGGCCACGGGCCACTCGCGTGGAAGAACAAGGGCTTCCGGCACCTGCTGAGCCAGGGCATCCGATGGGCGGCAGGGCGGCTCGACGAGGACGAGAAGGCCCCGGCCCCCAAGGCGAAGACCAAGGAAAAGTGAAGCGCCCCAAGACTTCCGCCGCCTCGGAACCATAACCCGTCGGGGCCGTTCAACATTGAGTCAACTGGCCCACAGGAGATCGGAGCGACATGAGTAGAAGCAGAAAGCTGACACGACGTGACTTCTTCCGCAAGGCCGCCATCGGCTCGGCCGCGGCGGCCGCGGCGCCGTATATGCTTACGAGCAACGCCTTGGGCGCGCCCGGCGTCGCCCCGGCCAGCGACCGCGTGACGCTCGGCATAATCGGCCCCGGCGGGCGGGGCGGCCACTTCTACCGCTATGGCCCCATCCTGGCCGTTTGCGACGTCGACCGCACCCGGCGACAGGCAGCCATGAAGCGCATCGAGGGCATCTCGGGCGCCACCGGCATAGATGACTACAACGACTTCCGCGAGGTTCTGGCCCGGCCTGACATCGACGCGGTCGTCGTCACCGCACCGGACCACTGGCACTGCCAGATTTCCGCCATGGCGGCCATGGCGGCCAAGGACATCTACTGCGAGAAGCCGCTGTCGGCGTACATCAAGGAAAGCCGCCATCTATCGGACTTGATCGCCCGCGAGGGCACGATCTTCCAGACCGGCAGCCAGCAGCGCTCCGACGACCGGTTCCGACAGGCCTGCGAGCTTGTGCTCAACGGTTACATCGGCGATCTCAAAAAGATCACCGTCGGCATCAAGCCCGGCGCGAGCGGGCCTGCCCCCGGCGCGCCGGACCCGATCCCCGACGGCTTCGACTACGACATGTGGCTCGGGCCGGCCCCGTGGGTGCCGTACTACAATAAGCGCTGCGTCTACAACTTCCGCTTCAACTTCGACTACGCGGCCGGGAAGATCTCCGACTGGGGCGCCCACCACCTGGACATCGCCCAGTGGGGCATCGGCATGGCCCGCAGCGGACCCATCGAGATCCGGGGCAAAGGCACCTTCCCCAAAGACGGCATCTTCAACTGCGCGACCGACTTCACCTTCGAGTGCAAGTACCCGGCCAGGCCGCTGTACCCCAATGGCCTGACGATGTACTGCTCGGACAAGTACCGCCTCGGAATCCTTTGGGAAGGAACCGCCGGCAGCGTGTACGTCACCCGCGGGGCCATCGAGACCACGCCGGAGAGCCTCAGGACGGTCAGGCTCAAGGCGGACGAAATCCACCTTTACGACTCGAAGGACCACTGGTACAACTTCATCGATTGCGTAAAGTCGCGCCATGAAACGGTAGCCCCGCCGGAGATCGCACACCGGAGCGTGACGATCTGCCACATCGCCAACGTTGCGATGCTGCTGGGCCGACCCCTCAAGTGGAACCCGCAGACCGA
>JAUWQU010000180.1 GCA_030610965.1 Phycisphaerae bacterium | reverse complement strand
CTGATGAGCGTATGCCGCACGCTGAAACTGCGTAGCCGCGACCCCCTGAAAGTGATCCCCGACGCCTTGCGAACCTACCTCAGTACCGGTACGCTGCCGGCATTACCCTGCAAAGCTGTTGCAGACGGCTGAAGAGTTAGCTTTGGTAAAGGTGGAAATGCCGTAGCCCAGACCGGCGAATGCTCTGGCAATTACTACCGCCCCGTCGATCCGGATAAATCCGCCCCGTTTGATCGACACCGCCCCTGATCATTCCCGACAGCCTGACGGATGCTATTGGCGAAACGAAGAATCAGACAGCACTGCAACCGGAATGGGTCGAGAGGATAAAGGCGCTAGCCGCGATACGACCCGGGAGGCAACGGATGAAGTTCACAGCGTTACTGAAGAGAACTTTCGCCCTGTGCATGATTGCATTTAGCCTCGCTTGCACGGCAGCCGCGAAGGATGACACCATGAGACCGTCGCATCCGGCTGCAAGTCCCGACTCGCCCGTCATGCTGGCCGGTGCGTGGTTACCGGGAGATCCGCATCGGCTCGACTTTGCCAAGCTGCCGCGGGTGCCAAGCACACATGTGGTCATTAACGACGTGCGGGCGAAAGGCAGTTCGCCGAATAAACTCAACCGCGAAGTTGGCGGGGTGAACCAGCACAACTACCTCGCCTTTCACGACGGCCGGTTCTGGGCGATGTGGAGCGACGGACCGGGCATCGAGGATAAGGTGGGGCAGTGCGTGAAATATGCCACCAGCAACGATGGCCTGAAATGGGGCAAGCCGCAACGCCTCACGCCCTTCCCGCCGAACTCCGGCCCGAACTCTCCCCACTACGGCACGCGTACAAACAAGGGCATGCGCTGGATTGCGCGCGGTTTCTGGAAGCGCGAAGGCGAACTGCTTGCGCTGGCCTCGCTTGATGAGGCGGCTGGGTGCTTCGGACCGAGCCTCGAACTCCGCGCCTTTCGCTTCAACAAGAAGCGCGACGCATGGGAAGAGGCGGGACTTGTCTTCAAGAACGCGATTAACAACTTCCCTCCGCTGAAGCTGCGCACCGGCGACTGGATGATGTCGCGCCGCCCGCACAACTACACGACATCCGGCGTGCATTTCCTCGTCGGCGGCGTGAAGGCGATCGATGACTGGCAATCGTTCCCCGTTCTCGGCAGCGCATCGACGCTGAAGGCCGAAGAGCCGAACTGGTGGGTCCTGCCCGACAACAGTCTCTCCGCGATCTTCCGCGACAACCGCCGCAGCGGCTACATCTACCGCGCCATTTCCACTGACGACGGCCGCACGTGGAGCAAGCCCGTAAAGACGAACTTTCCCGACGCCACCTCTAAGATCAGAGGCCTACGCCTCAGCGACGGCCGCTACGTGCTCGTCTCGAATCCGAATCCGAGGCGCCGCGACCCACTGACGCTTGCGATCAGTCCCGACGGCCTCGTCTTCACCAAGATGCTCTATCTCGTCGGCGGCCGCTGGGTCGACTACCCGGACGTCATCGAACACAAGGGCAGCCTCTACATCGCCTTCGCCGGCGGGAAACAGAGTGTCGAGGTGCTGAAGGTGAAACTCGCCGATATGGATGCGGTGTCGATGCCCACCTCCCCGCTGCTCGCGTCTGAGAAGCCCTCGAAGGAGGCCCCCATGAGCTATCGACAGTTCAACGTAGTCGAAAGGGACGGCCAGGTCGCGGCAACCGAACCGATTCGTCCGGAGAAGACCCCAGCCTGGGCTCGAAATGTATCGCAGGACAGACATGACTGGTCAAAGGGACCGGACATGGCGAAGCCGTATTACAAGGCGCCGATCCCCTTCGTTCTGCCGCCGGTAGACAAAGCAGAGCTCTTCCACGGGCACAACCACTGCCCGGCCCTGACCTGGTGTCCCAACGGAGATCTGCTGGCCATCTGGTTCAGCACGACTGAAGAAACCGAGACGGAGATGACCATTTTGGCCAGCCGCTTGCGTGCCGGGGCCGAGAGCTGGGAGCCGGCCAGTGAGTTCTTCAAGGGCAAGCAGCGCAACATGACCGGGTCAGCGCTGCTGCACGACGGCAAGGGCAGACTTTATCATATCAACGGCATGGGCCCAAGGAATGTCCGGCACTGGAAGAAACTGGCCATGCTCTTGCGCACCAGCAGCGACAACGGCAGGACGTGGACGGCGGCCAGGCCGATCTCCACGGGCGGAAAGTACACGCTGCGGCATCAACCCATTGCGGGCGCGTTCATTACCAAGTCCGGGGCCATCATCCAAGCCTGCGACGGCACCTGGTCGGGGGAAGGCCCGACCGCGATTCATATCAGTCGCGACGGCGGCAAGACCTGGACCGATCCCGGCGGCAATATTCGTGGCATTCATGCGGGAATCGTCGAACTCAAGGAGGGCCGGCTCATGGCATTTGGCCGCGGCCAGGCCATCGAAGGCAAGATGCCGATGAGCATTTCCTCTGACATGGGCAAGACCTGGACGCACAAAGCCAGTCTCTTCCCGCCGATCGGCAGCGCTCAAAGACTGGTTCTCATGCGTTTGCGCGAAGGGCCGCTGATGCTGGTTTCCTTCAGCAACACACGGCATAATCACCCCTTCGCCAACAAGTACAAAGGGGCTGCCGGCATCGAAGCGCATGATCTGAACGGTGAGCTGGCCATGGTCCACGGCCCCTTTGTCACTCTTTCCTTTGATGATGGTAAGACTTGGCCGGTCAAGCGTCTGCTCAGTGCGCCGAAGACTGCCGGGCTTGGCAATGAGATTCACAAGCATTTTGTCAAACGGGTGACCACCAACTACAAAGAATTCACGCTCAATGAACAACACGGCGAACCGTTCGGATACCTGACTGCCACCCAAACCCCCGACGGCGTGATCCATCTGGTTTCAAGCGCCCTGTACTATCGCTTCAACCTGAGTTGGTGTAGAGGCAGCTTCAATGCCGGACGCTGAAGCCGCCTCAAAGCGAAAAATCGCCAATAGCCATGCGAAACACGAGCAAGATGCCCGACGGGTCAGAGGAGTCGTCGCCCCCTGCTGTCCTGCTGACACGACGCTATGATCCCGAAGGGCTCCCAGGGAAAGGGCATACCAATGAAGTGTCGCAATCTCGTATCCGTCCTGATTGCCGGATTGTTCGTCGCCCTTGCCGCACCAGCCCCTGCGGGGCCGACGGCAAGACGGTGACCCGCCCGGTCGACTTGACGGACAAGCAGCACGTGAATCTGGTGGTGGCCCGGCCATCGGCCGCGGGCCGATAGAGCGATTGGCAGCGAGAAGGCGGCCGGGCGCGGTGTCGCCGCGCCCAGGACATGGAGACATCACATGCGGAATCGGCTACTGAAGACGGGATGGGCGGTTGCAGTCCTCTGTGCCCTGACAGCGCCGGCGTGCGGCGATAAGCTGCCCCAAGGCTCGGTCACCATCGAGGCGAAGCAGTTCGCCACCGAGGGCACGAACTACTACCTCGACAAGGGCAAGTAGTGGCTGGCCATCAGCCCGGACAAGCACAAGTCGGCCAAGGCCCAGGCCAAGGTCGCCATCCCCGCAGGCGTGTACCATGTGACGCTCTACGCTGTGGGCGAGGACGACGGCGCCAGCCGGTTCGAGTTGCTCGTCGACGGCAAAACGGCGGGGACCTTCACCTGTCCCCTTGCCGACGCGATGTATGCCGAAGGACCGAAGTTCACGAAGACCTGGCCCAAGATCACCGTCGGCAAGGACGCCACCGTCGAGGTCCGCTCGTGGGTGGCCTCGGCCAGGGGCGACGATTTCAGCCGCGCACGCGTGGCCCGGGTCACCTTCGTGCCCTCTTCCGCGAAGAACCCCGGCGTGCTGGTCTTCCCCGCCGGGGCGAGCATGCGGACGCAGCGTCCCGGACGCCCCGCCGGCACCAGGCCGGTCGCCCCCCCGCCCGTCTCCGGTGAGCCCCGCGCGGGGCCCCGCAAGGCCGACGGGACAGGCAAGGTGACCGTCAGTGGAGAACTGAAGCAGTGGCACAAGATCACACTGACGGTCGACGGCCCCTTCGCCCACGAACGCGACAACACCCCGAACCCGTTCACCGACTACCGCTTGACGGTGACCTTCACGCATGAATCCGGCTCGCCCAAATATGTCGTCCCGGGCTACTTCGCCGCGGACGGCAAGGCGGCGGACACGTCGGCCGAATCAGGCACGACGTGGCGGGCGCACCTCTCGCCCGACAAGACGGGCACGTGGAACTATCGCGTGTCATTCGTCAAAGGCAAGGGCGTGGCGGTCAGCGACGCCCGCGGCGCGGCCGTGGCCAACTGCGACGGTAAGAGCGGCACGTTCAACGTCAAGCCCACTGACAAGACGGGGCGCGATCTGCGAAGCAAGGGCCGCCTGCAATACGTGGGCAAGCACCACTTGCGGTTTGCAGGCAGCGGCGAGTACTTCCTCAAGTGCGGGGCCGACGCGCCGGAAAACTTTCTGGCCTACAGCGATTTCGACGGGGCGTTCAAGAATGACGGGCAGAACGATCAGTTCATCAAGACGTGGCGAGCCCACGTCCGAGACTGGCGCAAGGGCGACCCGACGTGGCGGGCCGGCAAAGGCAAGGGGATCATCGGCGCCATCAACTACCTTGCCTCGGAGGGCATGAATGTCTTCTCGTTTATCCCGATGAATATCGGCGGCGACGACAGGAACGTCTTTCCGTACATCACCTACCGCGACCGGCTGAACCTCGACTGCTCCCGGCTGGACCAGTGGGAAATCGTCTTCGCCCACGGCGAGCGGATGGGCATGTACCTTCACTTAAAGACGCTGGAGACGGAGAACGAACTGCTGTTAGATCGGGGCGACCTCGGCCCGCAGAGGAAGCTCTACTATCGCGAACTGATCGCCCGGTTCGGCCATCATCTGGCGATGAACTGGAACCTGGGCGAGGAGATCAACAACGCCTCGACGGCACAGAAGAAGTCGTGGGCCCAGTATTTCCACGACAACGATCCGTACCGCCACCTTGTGGTCATTCACAACGGCGCCACGCACTACGATCTGCTGGGCAAGGGCTCGAAGGTCACGGGCTTCTCGCTCCAGACGAACCAGACCAACTTCGGCCGCGTTCACCAGCGGACGCTGGACTACATCACCCGGTCAGCCAAGGCGGGCAAGCCGTGGGTGGTGGCCTGTGACGAGCCGGGCGACGCCACTCACTCCCTGAGGCCCGACAACGATGCGGGGCAGAGCCACGTCGACGGGCGGTAGAACGCGCTGTGGGGTCACCTCCTCGCAGGCGGTGCGGGGCTGGAGTTCTACTTCGGCTACAAGCACGCCCACTCCGACCTGACATGCCAGGACTACCGCAGCCGCGACAAGTTCTGGGACTACTGCCGCTACGCCCTGGAGTTTTTCCGCGACAACAAGATCCCCTTCTGGGAGATGGCCAACGCCAATTCCGTGGTCGCACCCGACAAGAACAACGCACGCATCTACTGCCTCGCCAAGGCGGACGAACTCTACCTCGTCTACCTCCCCAACGGCGGCTCGGCCACTCTGGACCTATCCAAGGCCAAAGGCGCCTTCGCCGTCACCTGGTACAACCCCCGCAAGGGAGGCGCCCTGCAAGCCGGATCGGTCAGACAGGTCACCGGCGGGAGGAAGGTGGCCCTGGGACAAGCCCCCGCCGACCGCGGCGAGGACTGGCTCATCATGGTCCGGCGGCGCTAGCAGGCCAAGTGAGTTTTTCAACGGGCTGCTGGATTGTGGCCGCCGTGAAGAAGGCCGGCTACGGCGTTCCCGAATTCGGTTCTCTGGCGAACGGGTCACCGGACCGGCCGGCTTCAACTTGCCTATCAACTGCTTGGTGTGCCGGGAGGTCGAGAAATCCCGCAACAGCACTCCGAACGCAGCATTGGCATTGCGGTGGTCCCGTTGGTGGTTGTACGAGACCCCGATCCAGAACTGCGCGTCGTCCAGCAGGGAGCAGCGACCACCATCCTTCTGGAGTATGTGGGTCATCAGTTCTCGGCCTTTAGCGTGATCGCCGGCGTAGATGTAGGCGCGTCCCAGGCAGAAACGGGCGAAGGGCTCTGCCGGGTGTCCCTGGTTCGCGGCGAGCCAGTTCCGAAGCCTCTGTTCGGCCCCGCTATCGAGCCATTTCTTCACGGCTTGGCCCCCGCGGTTGATGGCGGCGTAGTTGGCATTGCGCAATGCGGCGAATTCGTTGTAGGCCTTGCCCAGGGCGGCCGCCACTCGTTTCCGGCAGTAGGCATTGGCTTCGGCCATCGCTTCGTCATAGGTGGCGCCGCTGAGATCAGCCCAGATCTTGCGGTGCGATTCGCCCTTGATCAGGCGGCGGCAGAAGGCCTTGACTTTGTCAGGCCCCTTTGTGTGAAGCCATTCAAAGGCCAGTGCGTCCTCGAGATAGTCGCTCACGGTGTGATGCGGGTCATCAATACCGTCCAGCACGCCCATCGGATCCCTATTGGCGACGATCTCGTTGCACAGCACCGTCTGCAGGCGCAGGTCGACATCCTCCGATCCCCACACCGCAAGGCCCTCACGAACCCACTTGGGCAGATCATCGTACGGGTGCCCCATGAGCCCGATGAAGCCGGCATGCTTCATCTCATGGACGATCGTCGTTCGGTATCCCGGCGGGTCGGTAACCACGTATTCGGTATAGAATCGGACTTCAACGGTTGGTTTGTTGTTGATGCCGATCATGCGGGTCGCGGCCTTGAAGCCGTCTCTGGGTTTGGTCCCGGCATCGCTGAAGACGTAAACGATTCGGGTGTGGGATGACAGACCCACGCCCAAGCGGTCTTCCAGAGTCGCGTAGCGAATGGCACTGCCGTGCGATTTTGCGCACAACTTAACCGCTCGCGCGGGCGAGAACGGCTTTCGGAACCGCGCATTTGTGCTTGTTTTCGGCACGGCCAGGATTACATAATGTTTTTGGCCTTCCTTGGCCGATGATTTTGATGGCCCTCCTTGGCTCGGGTTCCCACCAAAGCCAGGGAGGGCTTTGTCATGAATACAACGATAGACCGACCCACGTGTATCAGCAAGAACCGATTTGACGCTGTCGCCGAACCCTTCCTCCAAGAGCCGGGGCTGCCCTTTGCCGAGGTACTGTCCGCCGAAGATCTCCGGCGGGCCTTCGCCGAAAACGGCTCGCTGTTCGGGCAGAACGACGACGAAATCTTCTCCACGCAGATTGTGCTCTGGGCCTTCCTGGCCCAGGTGCTGCGCGGGGGCAAGGAGGCCGCTTGCGCCGCGGCCGTCGCTGACATTGCCACCTACATGCAGCAGACCGG
>JAUWQU010000244.1 GCA_030610965.1 Phycisphaerae bacterium | reverse complement strand
GGTCTGTCAGGGGGATTCCCGCGCACGCCCCGGCGGCGATTGCAGCCGTCACTCCGGGCACGATTCGAAACGGCAGCCCGGCATCGACCAGCGCGTCGGCTTCCTCGCCGCCTCGGCCGAAGATAAGCGGGTCGCCGCCCTTGAGCCGCACGACGAGATTGCCCTCGGCGGTCTTCTTGACGAGCAACTCGTTGATCTGGCCCTGCGTCATCGCATGGGCGCCAGGGCCCTTGCCGACGTAGATCAGCTCGGCGTCGCCCCGGCAGCGGGCCAGGAAGGACGGGTTTGCCAGGCGGTCGTAGAGGACGGTGTCAGCCTGTGAGATCCAGCTCAGCGCGGCGGCGGTGATAAGGCCCGGGTCGCCGGGGCCGGCGCCTACAAGCACGGCCAGGGGCTTGTCTGTCTGTTGTCTGCTCACGGAAGGGCATTGTAAGGCCAAGCGTCAAGAGACGCAAAAATCTCGCGCGTTATTTAAGGCGCTTTGTGGGGCGGTCGATGTCCTCAAAGACACGGCAGAGGCAGTGGCCGTGAAGCGCCTAGGAGTGCTACGATGACAAATCGAAAAGACTTTCCCGTGGAACGCCGACGTCACCCCCGGACTCTCCTGGCAATGACGCTGGGCTGCATCCGTCTGGACCCCGACGGAGGCGACGTGGTGGACTCACTTCACATGCGAGACATATCCCGCGGCGGACTTGGTGCTTACAGCACCCGGCCGCACTATCCGGGCCAGCGCATCGTGCTGAATCTGCCTATCCCCGCCGGCGGCGGCCGACGTAACGTGTACGCCACGATTGTCCGCTGCCGCCAGGCCGACGAGGGCTACAGCGTCGGCTTCGCCTTCGACGCCCCGTACGTCGGTGAGGCCTACCGCTACTCTCGCAGCACCGTAAACGCAACCACGCAGGCCGTCGCCGCCTGATCACCCGCGGCCTGGAATAAACTTAGGGCCAACAACGCTGGGAAGCGTCAAAGGGGTTGACCGCCAACCCCTTTTTGCTGCGCAGGGGGCGGAAAGGGACTCCAATGCCTTAGGTCTTAGGGCGCGCTTACGGGCGATGGGTGGAGGTTGTAAGGCCCTATCGCGATGGGCATTGGGCGACCTTTTGGGTCTCTTGCGTGGGGCTCATGGGCACGTTCTGGGGTTTCTTCGCACTTGCGACCGGCGACCTGCGATTCGTGCATAAGACCTCTGGGCTTGGATCCGCGCCCTAGAACCTAGGAGCTAAGGCCTAAGACCTTCTGTTCACTCCCTGACGAACACCTTCGTCGGCTGAAGCTTCCAGCCGCGGGCGCGGGGCCGGGTCAGGGCGAGCAGGTTGCCTTCGCCGTCGAGCAGGGCGATCTCGTCGCCGCAAACCGGCTCCGGCAGATCGATCAGGCTTCCGTTACGCAGGCGCGCCCGCTGCGACTCGTTCATGACCACTCGCGGCATTTCGCCAAGTGCCAGTGTCGGCCCCAGCAGGTCGCCCTCGGCGTCCAGGGCGTCGGGGGCGACGGCGCGGGCAAGCTCGAAGCCCCCCACGGCCGAGCGGGTCAGGGCCTCGCAATAGCCGCCGGTTTGCAGGGCCGCGCCGATGTCCCGGGCAAGGGCGCGTATGTACGTCCCGCTGCCGCAGCGGATGTCGAGTTCCAGGCGGGGCCAGTCCCATCGCAGCACGTCGATAGAGTGGATCACCACGGGCCTGCCGGCTAGCGCAACGTCCTTGCCGGCCCGGGCGAGCTTGTAGGCCCGCTGTCCGTCAACGTGTACGGCCGAGTGGGCGGGGGGGACCTGGTCGATCTCGCCAACGAACGTCGCGCCGACGCACCGCACGTCAGCCTCGTCCGGCGGGGTCGCCGACGGCACCGGCATGATCTCGCCCTCGGGGTCGTCTGTTGTGCTCGTCGCGCCGAGGCGCACGACGGCGAGGTATCGCTTGGGCTGGGCCTGGACGTAGTCAGCCAGCCGCGTGGCGCGCCCGACGCAGATAACCAGCACGCCCTGGGCGAACGGGTCTAGCGTCCCGGCATGGCCGACCTTCACACCCCGGCCGAGCCGGCGCCGCACGCCCGCGACGATGTCATGGCTCGTAGGCCCGGCCGGCTTGTCTATAGCGAAGAATCCGAACATGACCTCAGCATAAGCTGCGGCCCCGGCCCGGCAAAGTGCAATCAACGCCAGCGGCGAGAATGGGTGCGGCCGCGATACGGTGACGAAGGAAGAAAAAATCGCCTCGCGTCGTCGCCGCCACCACGTCGGGGCCCCAATTCGCCCCTTTTTAGCACTGTTTGGAACCTTCCTTCATGCCCGGCCGGGGACTTGGCCGATAAGACCTGAGCACGCCTGTGTCGGGTCTTCGCTAACGAATCCGGCCAGGTGCGTGTCTTTACTGACGTATGATGTAACAGGAGTATCCCGGTGAGCAAGACCAAGCGCCATTCGCAACGACGCCAAAGCGAGACAAGGCCCAAGCGGGTGTTCAGCCTGCCCGAGGCCCACCGCGCGCTGATTCTGGTAAAGCGGATCGTTACCGACGTGATATTCGAGTACTCGCGGATGATCGAGTTGCAGGAGCAGCTCGAGGCGGCCGAGGAAGCCGGTGCCGCCAAGCAGAGCGATCTGACCCGGATGGACCTGATTCGCTCGGCCGGCCGGCTGCGAACTTGCCTGGACGAACTGGACGACGTGGGCGTGGAGCTCAAAGACTGGGCCCTCGGCGTGGTGGACTTCCCCTCATTTGCCGCCGGGCGGGAAATATGCCTCTGCTGGCAGTACGGCCAGGACCGCATCGAATACTGGCACGAAGTAGACGCCACCTTCGCCGCCCGCCAGCCGATCGACGACCTGCCCGACAGTGCCGAGTTTCTCCAATCGGCGGCGCGGATTGGATCAGAAACGGAGCGATAACGGACAAGCTACTTCATTGATAAAGCAGCCTTTGCCTGTCCCTCTGCATCCCTTTCCTGCGCAGGCCTCACATCTTCCTGCTTCGCTCCAGCACGTCGCGCAGGTCTTCGCACATCCGGCTGACTTGTTTTTCCTTGAGGCCCAGGATGTCGCGCAGGGCTTCGCCGATGGCGGGGATGTATTTCTCGATGTAGCTGCGCTTCTTCAGTTCCTGCTTGTGGCGGACGACGCGGCGAATGTGCTGGCTTAAGCGCCGGCCGCAATCTTGCAGGGCGAGGCGGAGTTCCTTGAGGATCTCGGGATAGCTCGCGATGGCTTCCTTGGACTCGCTGGTGAACGGCACCCAGACCGAGGCCATGTGTATCACGATTGTCACCGGGCCAGACGGCAGTGCGCCCCGGCCCTGGCCCAGCCCGTAGCTTCGCCAGTTCAGGCCGACGACTGACTTGTAGGCCGCGCACCCGGACTGCTGGTATTGCAGCGGCACGCGGTTGGCGAAGCGGATGAGGCGGGCGAGCTGGCCGTCGTCGCTGCCCTTGCCGGCGCCGGGGGTTTCCTTCCTGGCTTCGGGCTCGGCCTCGTCGTCATGGGCGGCGGGGGCTTTCGCGGCGGCCGGGACCGGGGCCGCGCCGGCCTCGCCGGGCGGCACGTCGCCTGCGGGGTGCCCGTAGGCCATTGCCGCCTCGATGATGAACGGGTTGCCGCGGTAGACGGCCGGGCTTCGCGTCACGGCCGTGTAGAACGCGGCGTCCACCACCTGCCGCAATCCGGCTAGCAGCTTTTCCTCGCCGATGGGCACCACGCAGTCGGTGGCGGGCGCCATGATCCTGGTTTCCTGGATGGCGTGGTAGATGGCCTTTGCGGACTCGTTGCCCAGCCGGCTCGGCCTGGCGGCGGGGTTGGCCCCTGCCCGCTTGCATATCTCCTGTGCCACGCGGGCCGAGACGCGGGAGAACTCGCCTGTCAGGAACTTCTGCGTCGTTCGCGCCTTGGAGTCCGACATCATCTTCAGCATCACCCCCAACTCGATTCCGTAGGGGTGCGGGCGGATGGCCTTGGCAATCGGCGGCAGGGCGTCCACCGACGCCTTGTACGCAATCGTCTTGCCATCGGGCTGGTGGTAGTGAATCGTCACGTGCGGGTTGGCGATCGCAGTCTGCTGGAGGTAGTCGTCCACGCTCTGCCGGCCTCGCTGGTAGCGGGCCTCAAGCTCGATCTCCACACGCGTGCCGTGCGGGGCATCCCACTCGACGACGTCCTCGCGGACGATGTTCGGCTTGTTCTGGCGGGTGTCGATCTGCAACTGGTACATGTGTGCCGCCTGGCGGGAGCTCGTGCGGGAGATGATTCTCACCGGCACGCCGGTGGTCAGCACGCCGTACATTCCCGCGGCCGAGATGCCGATTCCCTGCTGGCCGCGACTCATCCGCAGGCGGTGGAACTTGCTGCCGTAGAGCAACTTGCCGAATATGTTGGGGATCTGCTTGCGGACGATGCCGGGCCCGTTGTCCTGCACGGACGCGCGAAAGTGCGTCTCGGTGAGCTGCTCGATGCGGATATTCACAAGAGGCAGGATGCCCGCTTCCTCGCAGGCGTCCAGCGCGTTGTCGACGGCCTCCTTGATGGTCGTCAGCAGGGCCTTTCGCGGATTGTCGAAGCCCAGCAGGTGGCGGTTCTTGGCGAAGAACTCGCTGATGGAGATGTTCCGCTGGCTCTTGGCCATGGACTCGGCCGTGGCGTAGCCGGCGCTGCTCTTGCGTCGCCGCGTGGCCGGCTTGGCGGTGGCTGCGGGCTTGGCGGCGGGGGGCTTCTTGGTCTTGGGCCGGGGCTTAAGCTTCGGCGCCGCCTTTGGCTTGGCTGCGCGTTTGGGCTTGGGCGCGGGAGTCTTCTTCTTTGCCATCCCTGGCGTTTCTCCGGTGGGGGCAGCATGTTTTACTGTGCGAATGTAAGGGACGGACCTCGCATTCGTCAAGCGCTGGAAATCGCGTCAGATCTTTCCCACCGGTCGGGAGTTGGCCTTGATTTCGGCGTCGAACTTCTCCAGCAGGTCCGTCAGGCGCTTCACCACGTCGGGGTTCTGGGCGGCGACGTTGTTGGTTTCGCCGAGGTCGGCATCGAGATCGTAGAGCGTCGGCTTGAATGGCGGAGCCTTCTTCTTGTCCCTCTTGGCCCGGTTTCTTTGTGGGACGATATGCAGCTTCCATTTGCCGCTGCGCACCGCGGCCAGCTTGCCCCAGGGGGTATGGTAGAAGAAGGCCTCATGCGGCGTCTTGGCGCCCGCTTGTCCGCTCACCAGCGGCCAGATGTCCTTGCCGTCGATGACGCGGTCTGTCGGAGCGGCCGTGCCGGCTAATTTGGCCAGCGTCGGCAGGACGTCCATTATGGTTGCTATCTCCTTGCAGACGGCCCCGGCGGGCACTTTGCCGGGCCAGCGCATGAGGCACGGCTCTCGCACGCCGCCTTCCCAGGGCGAGCCTTTCCTGCCCTTCAGCGGCCCGGCCGAGCCGGCGGCGGGGCCGTTGTCGGACGTGTAAATCACCAATGTCCGCTCGTCGATGCTGCTTTCCTTGAGGGCCTGGAGTATCTGCCCCGTGCTCCAGTCGAGGCACTCGATGACATCGCCGAACAGCTTGCCCTCGCTCTTGCCCTTGAACTTCTCCGAGACGTGCAGAGGGTAGTGGGGCATGGTGTGCGGCAGATAAAGGAAGAACGGCTTGTCCTTGTTGGCGGCGATGAACTTGCACGCCTCGGCCGTGTATCGCTCGGTAAGCGTTGACTGATCGACGGGGTACTCGATGACCTCCTCGTTGCGCATGAGCGGTACGGTGCTGCGGGCCTTGCCGCCGGCCTTGAGCTTCTCGACGTCCAGTCCTTCGGCGAGCTTGACGTCCTTGGCGAAGGCCATGTTGGCAGGCAGCGACATGTCGTTGGAAAACGGGATGCCGAAGTACGAGTCGAACCCCTGGCGCGTGGGCAGGAACTTATTATGGTGCCCGAGGTGCCACTTGCCGATGCAGGCCGTCGCGTAGCCCTGTGCCTTGAGCAACTCGGCTATGGTGATCTCGTCCGGGTTCAGGCCTATGGTCGAGTTGGGGAACAGGACGTGTTTTTCCAGGCCGATTCGCCTGGGGTAGCAGCCCGTCATGAGCGAGCTTCGCGTGGGCGTGCAGACCGGCGTCGAGACGTAGAAGTCCGTGAACTTCATTCCCTCGGCGGCCATGCGGTCTATGTTGGGGGTCTTGATCTTCGTCGCGCCATAGCAGGCGAGATCGCCGTAGCCCTGATCGTCGGCAAAGATGACGACGAAGTTGGGCTTGGGCCTGTCTTCGGCGGCGCGGGCCCATCCCGGCCGGGCAAGCATCGCGGCAGCGGCGCCGGCGGCGAGGGAC
>JAUWQU010000382.1 GCA_030610965.1 Phycisphaerae bacterium | reverse complement strand
CCGGGCATGCCGCCGGGATGGCGATTGACTGCCTCGGCCGCGCCGACCACGTAACTGTAACCATTGCGAATGGCCAAGCTCTCGGTGAGTCCGGCTGTAGCGAAGGCTGTGTCACCGATGGCCGTGGACCAGACGCCGATGGTCCCGATATTCTCGCGTCGCGTGCCGTAAAGATTGGCGCCTGCGATGCGGGCCTCGGCCGTCGCGATCGATGCCAGTTTCAGCGGGGATGGGCGACCGCCAAAGAAGGATATCTTCTCCGCGCAGTCCCCACATGCGAATACCCGCGCATCTGCCGTACGCATGGTCCGATCCACGACAATCCCGCCGGTCGGGCCTATGGGCAGGGATGACTTCATCGCAAGTTCCAGGTTCGCGGTCGCGCCGATCCCGACGATGACCGCTTGGGCTGGGATGGCGTTTCCGCCGTCCAATTCCACCGCTTCCACACGGTCATTGCCCGCGACCCGGCTGACCTTTGTGTCGGTTATGGGCGTAATGCCCCGCTCCCTGAGCAACCTCTCCGCCTCGGTGCAGAACTCCTCGTCATAGGCGAGCATCAGGCAGTGGGGCAGCATCTCCACGATGCTCACGTTCGCCTGAAGGCTCTTCCTGCATTCGTCGGCGAATTCAACACCGATGAAACCGCCGCCGATGACGACCAGGTCCGAGATGCCCTTGAGCTCTTCCTGCATGTGGCTGAGGTGCGCCACGTCCTTGAACACGGGGAAGACGCCGCCCAAGTCGAAACCGGGTACAGGCGGCATGGCCGGCAACGATCCTGTGGCCAGGATGAGGCGGTCATAGGCGACGCTCTCTCCGCCGGCAGTTGTCACTTCGCCCTTTTCGCGGTCGAGATCCACCACTTCATCGATCAGCAGTTGAATTTCGTTCTTCGACAGCACGGCGTCGGGGATCAGGTTCTTCTCCGGGCTTCCCACTGTTCCGAAGATGTAAGGAATCCCGCAGGGGATCAGCACCTGTTCCTCCTTTCGGATGAGAAGCGTCTGCTTCTCAGGATAGTGCCGCCTCGCCGTAATGGCTGCGGTGAGACCGGCGGCACTTCCGCCGATGACGACAATGTCTGCACGTTTCATGAGCGAGATCCTTTCTTTGTCGAGCGTTAGCGCAACGGCACCAAGAAACCGAAATAGTGCCTTTTTCGCATACAATCTTCAGGCTGTTTTTGGGCTACACTGTTCAGCCCCTTTGGGGCAAATTACAACAGCCCACGGCAACGCCGTGGGAACGTGGAGCGGTGAAGTCTAAGCCCCACGGGGCGGAGTAATACCTGTGTTACTTCGCCCTTTCAGGGCTTCTGCCATTGGCAGCAGGTGGCCCACGGCGTTGCCGTGGGCTATCTTACTATGCCCTTTCAGGGCTGCGGAATTACCCGCTGGTGCAGGATTTCACTGGTTTTCAAACGCAGTCTCATGGCTTCCCTCTGAACCACCGATTATGCCCTCGCGTGCAGCGACAGCGCATCCTGCGGACATTCCGCCACACATTGGCCGCACCCCGTGCACTTTTCGCGGTCCACTTCGGCTACGTCGTTCACGCTGATCGCGTCGACCGGGCAAGCGTCCACACACTCGCCGCAAGCTATGCAGTTTTCGGTATCGCCAACCGCGACGAGGGGTGATGCCGGGGCCGCATCTTGGAGGCCGGCGATTCGTTGATTCACGGCCCTGAGCTGCTCTTCCATTGCCTTGGCCTGGGCCTTGAGAGATTCAAGGTCTGCAGCGGGCGAGACCGGCGCGGCGCCGGCTTCTGGGTTGACCGCAGGCATCATGCCGCCGCCCATCCCCATGCCGCGACCCATTCCCCCGCCCATGCCGCGGCCACCGCCCATGCCACGCCCTCCGCCCATGCCGCGTCCTCCGCCCATTCCTCGTCCCATACCGTCACCTCCTATGCCAAGACCAGCGCCGGTGCCGCCGGCGCTCATTCCAAAATGACTTACAACATTTGCTCCCGAGGCCGACGTGAAGGCGCCTTGCTTATACTGCGTGATGGCGTCGCGGACGCTGCCGCTGACCCCGACGATGACCTGAATGCCCGCCGCACCGAACACATTAAAGGCGTTCGGCCCGCAATTTCCGGTCAGCACGGTCTGCACTCCTTTTTCGGACATTAGCTGGGCCGACTGAACTCCTGCGCCGCCGCCGACGGCGATGTTCGGGTTCTCAATCGCCTCGAACTCCATGGTGTCCGGGTCCACGATCAGGAAGTACGCGCAGCGGCCGAACCGTGCCTCGACGTGGTCATCCAGGGTCGGCCCCGTAGATGTGATGGCTATTCTCACAAGAGTATCCTTTCTCCATTACGAAAGTGGACATGTTCCCGTAGGACACGAAGCGCCGGACGGCCTGACGCCGGCGCCTACGCCGAACGTTGACATGAGTTTCTCCATGCGGCGGCTGCCGCACTTCTCACACGTATGCCGGCCGCTGGCATCCGGCTTTTCGAGCACTTCCGTGACGTGCCCGCACTTCTTACAGCGATATTCGTACAGTGGCATGACGCTTTCCTCCTTTCACGTTCCGAGAGCCAGGGCGGCAAACACCCTGGCTCTGGACCTGCCGGGGGTTACTTCTCCTTGGCCTCCAGTTCATCGATCCGCTTCTTGACACCGTTAAGCGCATCCTCGAAGTACTCGGCCTGACCCTTGAGTGGGACAGGCATCTTGCCTGTCATATCAGGCTGTCTCGTCCGGCTGGAAGCCTGACCTACTCATCCCAGCCGGGCATGTCCCATCTCCACCTGGCATTGAACTTCTCCTTTCGTTGAAATCTATCCTCGCGTCAATCGGGTGCCGCACTTCGGACAAGTCTTCTGGTTGCACGGCTGCCCGGCCGCATGCGGCGTCCGATGGCCACATTGCGGACAGACGCAGTCCCCGCCCGGACCAGCGGCGTAAGGACCTCCCATACGTCCGCGTCCTTGTCCGCCTCCCGGCGGCCCTGTTCCATCACCTCGGGGCATGAGTTACCTCCTTTCGTCCTGCCTGCCCGCCGGCAGGCGGGTTTCACTGCCCTGACCTCGTTGTCACGAGGACAGCGCTATCTACTACCACCGGCCACGGCTGCGACATCCAAATGCGTCACAACTTCGTCTTCCGTGGGACAGGCATCTTGCCTGTCATAGCAGGCTGTCTCGTCAGGCTGGAAGCCTGACCTACCCATCCCAGCCGGGCCTGTTCCATTGGTCCTGTGCCATCAAATCCTGGCATTTTCGCCACATCCCTTCTGGACCGTGGCCGCCGGCACTGCCCTTCGCAAGACCATGGCTCCGACGTCTCGTCCGATGTCCCGCGCGATGACTCGACACTTCACCTTGAGCAGAAAAAATATCTTCTTATCCACATTATTGAGCGTTTCATAGTTGCCCTGTCCCTTGGCCACAACAAGATCGGCCTCACGGAATCGCTTTCTGAACTCGTCGCTGCAATCGTCCAGTATCGTTCCCGGCGCGTCCGAGCCGTTCTCGATCACCTCGACCAGGTCGAGAAGTCCCGCCTTCTCAGCATCCTCAATCGTTGCGTCGTTGAGCACCGGCGCACCGCGTACCGCTACGGTTATTCTTTCAAGCGGCAACATCTCGATGAGCAGGCGGTCGAAGACGATCTCTCCGGCATTGTCGGCCAGGTAAAGGATATTCTCCGCTGTCGAGACCGCCTCGGCGAACTCCTCTGCATTGCCGGCCAACGGCTCCGCGAACGCGGATTCGACGGCAGCTTGAACGTGATCCTCATCAAGTTCGCTGTTAGCGCCCGAATCGATGATGTTGCCGGCAATGGCCAACCGGACTGCCGCTTCCATCGGTCTGGCAGCGCCGTTCACACGGGCTTTCAACACCGGGTAGAGAACCAATGCCAACCGGTTAAACCGTTCCTTGACCTCCCGATAGGGGTCGCGGTTCCCGGTCGTCTCCCGGATGATGCGGTGAATGAGCTGGCCCATCACGGGCGGCGATTGGCGCATATCCATGTCGCTGAATGCCCGCGCAACCTGTTGCATGACCTGTTCTCGAACAGCCTCATCATCCACCGCCATACGCGCGGATGCCAGGGCTTGACGGGACATGCAGGGAATGCAGTCACGATAGGTTTTCATACGAACTCCGGCCCTCTTGCTATGCCGGCAACTCTCATTAAGTCCCCTCTTTTGGCGCGAAGCCGCGCCTGCATCGCTGGCGGCAACCATTGCAGCCCGGCATGAGGAACGCGCGGTCCCAGAGGCGCCCCGTGAGATACGCGTGAAGCACATCGTCAACATTCCCGCACACATGCGGAATAACCTCGATGCCCGCCGAAACGAGCGCCCGCTCCAGCGGCCAGGAGACCGCACCACAGATGAGCACGTTCACAAACATGGCTTTGAGACGCCCGGCCCGAGCCAGAACGCCTGTTTCGCTCAGCGATTCGAGACGCCGCTCTTGCTCCGCGCCCGCGTCTATGTCCACCAGGAGCAAGTTCCGGGCGACATCGAGCACCGGTGAGACGCTTTCTTGCCATGTTGGGATCGCTACTCTCATCTCTGAAGAAGTAGACAGCAAAAGGCGGGCCAAAGAGGAGATACCGAGGCGTATGCAGCACAAGAACTGACATGACAACAACTTACGACGAGTTGGGCAGGGAATATCGTTTGAGTCAGACTGGCGTTTTGCAAGTGTCAGGTGGGCGCACACTTGCATTATGCAATGAGACGGCTCAACCTCGGTGCCGGCCGTCCGTCTCAGGCAATGAAATACCCAAGGCCTTCACCTTGCGGAAGAGGGTGCTCGGATCTATCCCGAGTTCCTGGGCGGCGGCAGTTCGATTGCCCCCGTGGCGGCGCACGGCATCGGCGATGTGCATCGCCTCCCACTCCTTGCGCGTAGCTCCGGGGCCGCCCGTTTTGCCCCGACCGGCAATCGCCT
>JAUWQU010000455.1 GCA_030610965.1 Phycisphaerae bacterium | reverse complement strand
GGCCGCACGTCGGTGGACACGCCGGTGATCCCATCGCCGGGCCGCGCCCGCTTCACGCGATGGGGTGGCGATTCTGATAAAAACGCTGATGCCCCGCCGGAAGTGGACGGGGGTTACTGGGGCGCCATGAGGATCGTCGATCAGAGCGCCAGATTAGATGTCAACGTGCCAACAGAGCAGCATGCCGAGGCGTCCTTGACTAAGAAGCCCATCCGCAGGGTATACGACGTTCGCGATCTGTTGGTGCCCGTACCGGACTTCGAGGGTCCGCGCATTGAGTTGCAGCAGGCTTCCCAGGCCGCAGCCCAGGCCGGCGGCACGGGCGGGTCGGGCGGCGGCGGGTCGGGCATCTTCGATGACGATACCGGCGGCGGCACGAGCCGACGCGACAAGGAGATGACCAAAGAGAAGTTGATGGATAACTTCGCCAGCCTGGTTCGCAACTCCATTGAACCCGAATCATGGGCCGCTCCTGACGGCGGCACCACGCCCGGAACCCCCGGCGGCATTCAGGTCGTCAACGGATCGCTGGTCGTCACCCAAACGGCCGAGAACCACCAGGCCGTGGCCGAGGTTATCGAGAAACTTCGCAAGGCAAACCCCACTCAGCGCCACCGGGCCCTGGCCCAGCGAGTCGGGCAGCCCGCCCGGCCGCGCGCGGGCGTCGTTACGCGGACGTACGACGTTCGCGGTCTGGTGATCGCGTCGGACGGCGAGCAGACCGTAGACGACCTCGACCGGCGCGGCAAGGAGTTGGCGCGCAATATAGGGGGCGCCCTTGGCAAGAACGTGGACACGGACGGCGACGGTTTGCCCGACGGCCTCAGGGTCGTCGATGGCAAGCTGACCGTCACGGCCGACCTCGGGGGGCAGCGGCAAGTCGGGGAGCTCCTTCAGAAGCTTGGCGAGATTCGCGGCCCGCAGGTGGAAGTGAGCAGCAATATCGCCGGCCAGCGGGCATACGGGCTGGTAAACGGCGATGCAGTGTCGTTCACAAACGGCATCAGCACGGGGGTGGGCACCAACATCGGCTCGCTGGTCGGTGCCCCGGCACTGAGCGTCGGCGGGGCTTTCCTTGACGACATCCAGGTGGACTTCCTGGTCCGCGCGACCCAGGCCAGCCAAGCCGCGGCGCCGACGGAGGCTTCGAAGGCCCAGTTCGAGGACTACATCCGGCGAAACTACGACTGGGCTTTCAGCGAAGGCAGGCCGGGCGAGCAGGGCCGCCCCGGGGGCGCGGGTGGTGGCGGGGCTGGCGCGTGGGGCAGGTATTCGAATGGCGACTTCGACGACCCCTGGACCGGCGCGTCGATTTCAAGAGGCGGGCGAATCCAGGACCGCGAGAAGATAGTCAAGCGCCTGTCCGAGAAGCTTTCCTCGAACCTCTTCCAGGATGTGGTTGTCAACAGCCGCAACATAGGCCTCTCGGCCGGGGAGGCGTCGCAACTTGGCATCACGTTCCAGCAGGGCGTCAACAGCGTCAACTTCGCGACGGTGGACGAGGCCCAGTTGCGGACGCTGCGGCAGCTTGAGGCCCGGCGGGGCGGCCAAGGGCGAGAAGTGGCCGCCAACCCGCGCCTGCAGGAAACCATCGTCGGCACCGAGGCCCTGCTGGCAGGCGGGCAGCGGGCCTACGTGGCGCACGCCGGAGAGCGGGGTAACACGTTCTCACTGGCAGGCAACCCCATCGTGCTGTCGCACGAAAAATACATCCTCATCGACGAGGGCGGCTATCTCACTGCCGTCAAGGCCGGCGAAATGCAGCACTGGACGCAGAGCGTCAGGGATGAAGACGTCGGATTTGCCGACGTGCCTCAGGAATTGGACGTGCCCCGCGTGGGCAATCTTGTGAAGTTCGAGAAGACGCTGATCCGCCCGGCCGACCGGCTGACGATCCGCGCCGAATACACGTGGAAATGACCCATCATACGAAACGAATGATGCTTTTTGGCATGGCAGCCTCGCTGCTACTGGCCGCCGTCCCGGCTGTCGGGGCAAACGCCGACATCGCCGAAGCCGACGCGGCCATTCGCGAGAAGCTCCAGCGACAAATCGATCGCCTGAGCTTCGCCGAAATCGATTTTAAGGACGTCATTACTTTCCTCCGCGAGTATTCGGACGTCAACATTCGGGTCAACTGGCGTCTCCTGACGGCCGCGGGCATCGAACAGACCACCAAGGTCAGCGTCGATGTCCGCAAGGTTACGGTCATGCGAGCCCTGGAATTGGTGCTGCGTGACGTCAGTGGCGCCGCGGCCGGTGCCGACTCCGAGCTTCGCTACATGATTAACGGCGGCATCTTGACCATCTCCACCAAGGCGGACCTGGCGAAGAAAACCGTCCGCAGGACGTACGACGTTAGTGACCTGCTGATGCAGGGCGGCTCGACAGCCGGTATGCGTCAGAGGGTGAAGACCCTCATCCCCATGATCCGGATGTTGATCGACTGCGAATCATGGGCCAATTCCAGGGACGGTGCCTCGCCCGCAACCCCTGGCCTCATTCACCTTAGCGCCGGCAGGCTGGTCGTAACCCAGACGGGTCCGAACCACCAAGCCCTGGCCAAGCTTATCGAGGAACTACGCGAGGCCCAGGCGACACCCCGGACTCACCAAGCATCGGTCAAGGGCAAGCCAGACCTTGATGCGGCCCTTCGCAAGAAGCTCACGCGGAAGATAGATCGGCTGAGCTTCGACGATATCGAGTTCAAAGATGTTATCACATTCCTCCGCAAGCATTCGGGCGCCAACATTTACGTCAACTGGCGAGCCCTGACCTGCGCGGGCATCGAGCAGACCACCAAGGTCAACGTCGATGTCCGCAAGGTTATGGTCAAGCAGGCCCTGGACCGTGTGCTGCGTGACGTCAGCGGCGCCGCAGCCGGGGCCGACGCCGAGCTTCGCTACGTGATTGACGGCGGCATCTTGATGATCTCCACCAAGTCCGACCTGGCCAAGGATTCTGTCCGTCGGGTTTACGACGTTCGCGACCTACTGATGCAGGATGGCTCGGGCGCCACTGAGCGCGAGAGGGAGATGGCTAGAGATACGATGACGAAGAATCTCGTCCACCTGATCCGCAACTCCATCGACCCCGAGTCGTGGGCCGGTCCTGAGGGCGGTGTGGGGGCAGGGACGCCCGGCTTCATCCAGTTTTTCGGCGGATCGCTGGTGGTGGCACAGACGGCCCTAAACCACCAGGCCCTGGCCAAGCTTATCGAGGAACTCCGCGAGGTCCAGAAGACCCCCCAGAACCGCCAAGCCCCGCCCGCAGGCGAGCCAGCCCCCGACGCGGCCCTTCGCGATAAGCTCAAGCGGGAGATCGAACGGCTGAGCTTCGACGACATCGACTTCCAGGACGTTATCACATTCCTCCGCAAGCAGTCGAACGTCAGCATTCACGTGAACTGGCGTGCCCTGACCTGCGCGGGCATCGAGCAGACCACCAAGGTCACCGTCGATGTCCGCAAGGTCACGGTCGAGCAGGCTCTGGACCTTGTGTTGCGAGACGCCTCCGCCGCCGCGGCCGGTACCGACGCCGAACTTCGCTACATCGGCAATGGCGGCATCCTGACGCTTTCCACCAAGTCCGATCTGGCCAAGGATCCTGTCCGTCGGGTTTACGACGTTCGCGACCTGCTCGTGCAGGCCGGCTCGGGCGCCACTCAGCGCGAGAGGGAGATGGCTAGAGATACGATGACGAAGAATCTCGTCCACCTGATCCGCAACTCCATCGACCCCGAGTCGTGGGCCGAGCCTTGGGGCGGTGTGGGGGCCGGGACTCCCGGCTTCGTCCAGATGTTCGGGGAATCGCTGGTGGTGACACAGACGAGCTCAAATCACCAGGCCCTGGCTGAGCTTCTCGATATGCTCCGCAAGGCCAAGGCCGCGCAGCAGGGCAAAGCCGAGCCCGACGACGCGGCGGCCCTTCGCAAGAAGCTCAAGAAAGAGATCGAGCGGCTGAGCTTCGCCGAGATCGACCTCAAAGACGTCATCACGTTCCTCCAAGAATATTCGGAGGCCAACATTCACGTCAACTGGCGTGCCCTGACCAACGCTGGCATCGAGGAGACCACCAAGGTCAGCGTCGACGTCCAGAAGATTCCGGTCAAGCGAGCCCTGGAACTGGTGCTGCGGCAAATCAACGGAAAGGTGGCCCACGCCGATCTCGACTATGTGATTGACCGCGACGTGTTGATCATCTCGACTGGGTCGGACTTTAGCGGAGAGCGCATTCGCAGGGCGTACGACGTCCGCGACCTGCTGGTGCTGGATGGCTTGGGCGCTATTTGGGGCGAGATGGAGAAGGCCAAACAGAAGCTGTCGGCGGACCTCATCGCCAAGATCCGCGACAACCGGCACGACATCATTGAACTGATCGAGGACGGCGTCGAGGACGCCGAGGTCG
>JAUWQU010000686.1 GCA_030610965.1 Phycisphaerae bacterium | reverse complement strand
CCGCATCGCCGAGGTCCTGGCTGCACAGATGGCGCTGCCGCCATTCACGAATCAATTCGACAGCGACCAGCGCCTTGCCGCCCAGCGGGCCGAGGTCGAGCGGCTGCGGATGTTCACGCTGCCGGAGATCCGCCAGGTGATCCGCGGTCAGTACCTGAATGCCCTGGCCGCCCGCCCGGACGACCTGCTGCTGCGGGCGAATTACGCGACGTGCCTCTACGGCTTCGGCGATGCACCCGCGGCGGCCGAGGAATGGCGCGAACTGCTCAAACGCATGCCCGGCAACGCCGAGTACGCGAAGGAACTGGGCGTAACGCTCATGCACCAGGGCATGCTGGCCGAGGCGAGAGAGGCTTTCCTGGCGGCCCTGGCGGTGCTGCCGCGGGACCTCAACGCCCGCAACAACCTGGGCGCGTCGCTGCTTCGGATGGGGCGGCTCGAAGAGGCGGGCGAATGTTTCCGCGAGGTCCTTGCCGCCAACTGCGACCACGCCGACGCGCGGGCGAATCTCGCCATCACGCTGGCCAGGAAGAACGACGAGGTCGGGGCAGCCAGGGAGTTCGAGGCCGTGCTCGCCAGGGACCCCGGGCACGTCGGCGCGCTTCGCAACCTTGCCAGGCTGCTTACCGGGCAGGGCAAGGTCGATGAGGCTATCGAACGCTACAACAGGGCCCTGGCGATGCGGGAGGAGTTCGCGCTGCACATAGACCTTGGCCAACTGCTCGAGGCCAGACAGCAAAACGACGAGGCGATGAAGCACTTCGCCCGCGCCGCCGAGATGGCCCCGAATGCGGCGGCCGCGCAGTTGTCGCTAGGCCGGGCGCTGCTCAGGGCGCGGCGATACGAGGAGGCGGCGGACCGGCTAGGCCGCGCGATACTCATCGACGACGGCCTCGCCGAGGCCCACCGCAATCTCGGCGCGGCCCTTCAGCGTCTGGGAAAGGTGGATCGCGCGATCGCGGAGTTCGGCCGGGCCGTGAACCTCCGTCCGGCGGACTTCGTCGCGCGTGAGCTGCTGGCCTACGCGCTGCTGACCGACCGCAAGCTGCCCGAGGCTATCGAGCAGTACAAAAAGGTGCTGGAACTCCAGCCCAACCTCCCCGACGCGCACAACAACCTGGCCGTGGCTCTGGCCAAGACCGGCAAGTTGGATGAGGCGATCATTCACTTCTCGGCCGCGGTGCGGTTGGAGCCGACGGCGCTGCGTCATTACAACCTTGCCACGCAGTTGGTGCGTCGCGGCGGCGACCGCGAGGCACTCATGCACTACCGCCAGGCCTTGCAGCTAAGGCCGGCCTGGCCGGAGGCGATGGCGGAGTGCGCCTGGGTGCTCGCGACGGCCGACGACGGGAAAATCCGCAACGGGGGCGAGGCGGTCCGATTGGCGCAGAAGGCGTGCGAGCTGACTCAGTGGAAGGCGCCGGACATTGTCGACGCGATGGCGGCGGCGCTTGCCGAGGCCGGCCAGTTCGGCCAGGCGCTGTTGACGGCCCAGAAGGCCCGCCTGCTGGCCATGCAGCGAAGCGACGTCGGCCAGGCCGGGCGGATCGAAAAGCGCATCGAACTCTACAAGGCCCGCAAGCCCTGCCGGCGCGGGGCGCGGGAAATCAAATAGCCGTCGCGGCGGGGGTAGCGTCCGTTAATCCCTTCCTTTTCTTGTTTCTCCGCGCCTCTGCTCTGAAAAGAAGGTAGTAGGTAATAGGTAGTAGGGGTTAGGCGACAGCCATCGTCCTCGTTCTCGTCCTCGGCTTTTCGTTTTTTCGGGTGAGCCGAAGGCTCATGTTCGACTGCGGCAAGTCCTCATCATCCGCCTGCCAGCAGGTCGAGTTTGCCGGCGTAGGCCCGGATGACTTCCCGTCGGAGCTGTTGGTGGTGGGGGGCCGTCAGGGCGGCATCTTCGGCGAGGATGGCATCGGCGTCGCGGCGGGCGAGGCGCAGCAGCTCGAAGTCATCGATCAGGTTGGCGACCTTCAGCTCCGGCAGGCCGTGCTGCCTGGTGCCGAAGAACTCGCCCGGGCCGCGGATGCGGAGGTCCTCCTCGGCGATCTTGAACCCGTCGGCCGTCCGCTCCAGGACCTCCAGGCGCTGGCGGGCGACGGGCGTTGACGGCGAGGCGACGAGGATGCAAACCGCGTCCTGCTCGCTGCGACCGATCCGCCCGCGAAGCTGGTGGAGCTGGGCCAGGCCGAAACGCTCGGCGTGCATGACGACCATCACGTTGGCGCTGGGTACGTCCAGGCCGACCTCGACGACGACACTTGCGACGAGCACGCCGATGCCGCCTTCGTGGAAGGCCCGCATGGCGGCGTCCTTCTCGGCCGGGGGCATCTGGCCGTGAATGATCCCCACACCGAACTCGCCCAGCGGCCCGGCCTGGAGCTGCTCGTATGCGTCCTCGGCGGCAGTCAGATCGAGCCGGTCCGACGCATTAACCAGCGGGTATATGAAATACGCCTGCTTCCCGCCGGCGACCAGGTCGGCCGCGACGGAGAGCACCTCGTCCATGTCATCCTGGCGGGCGATTCGCGTGAATGTCCGCCCCCGGCCGGGGGGCAGCGAGTCGATGGTCGACACGTCGAGGTCGCCGAAGAGCGTCAGCGCCAGCGTCCGCGGAATGGGCGTGGCGGTCATGACGAGGTAGTGCGGCGCGAAGCCCTTCGAGCGAATCGAGCTTCGCTGGCGGACGCCGAACTTGTGCTGCTCGTCGACGATCACCAGCCCAAGTCGCTGGAACTTTACCTTCTCGCTGAGCAGCGCGTGCGTGCCGACGATAAGGTCGATCTCGCCGGCCGCCAGGCGAGCGAGCACGTCCTTCCGCACCGAGGGCTTCTGCCCGCCGACGAGCAGCGCGACGCGCACCCGGCTGCCTTCGAGGTAGGCTACTACCTTCTCGTAATGCTGCGTGGCCAGGATTTCCGTCGGCGCCATGACGGCCGCCTGCTTGCCCCTCGCCACGGCCAGCAGGGCCGCGTAAAGGGCGACCACCGTCTTGCCCGAGCCCACGTCGCCCTGGAGCAGGCGGTTCATGGGCCTGTTGCGCCCGAGGTCGGCGACAATCTCGGCGACGACCTTGTCCTGGGCGCCG
>JAUWQU010000512.1 GCA_030610965.1 Phycisphaerae bacterium | reverse complement strand
CGCCGCATCCCCGCGGCCGGGGCGGTAAAGCGGTACGTCGCGAGTATCGTCCGGGCGACGCATCCGGACGCCGAGCTTGCCCCGCCCTCGGCCCGCAAGTACGTCAGGTACGGCTCATCGCCGCGGGGGGCTCAGGCAATTTTGCTTTCGTCGAAGGTCCGCGCCATGCGGGCCGGGCGGGCGAACGTCGCGTTCGAGGACGTCCGCGCCGTCGTCGCCCCGGCATTGCGGCACAGGCTTATCCTGTCCTTCGAGGGCCAGGCCGCCGGCGTTGTCGCCGACGACCTGCTGGCCGAGATCGTCCAGTCGCTCCCGCCGGCCAAAAACGCGTAGAATCCCCGGAAGAATTCCGCCCGACCGACCCATGCAAGCCTATAATCAAATAGAGACCCACGGCAAGCCACGCACGGGTCGC
The DNA here is from genome assembly GCA_030610965.1 of Phycisphaerae bacterium. GTDB lineage: Bacteria > Planctomycetota > Phycisphaerae > SM23-33 > SM23-33 > JAUWQU01. The sequence continues at coordinate 3,613 of JAUWQU010000512.1, read as the reverse complement.
GGCGGACAGCACGCTGGAAGGACAGGGCCAAAAGACGAGACACACGGCCCCGAGGCTCTCTCGGAGTTGCGGTTGAAACAGACGCCTGATTCGGCGCCCGGCAGGAAGCGATGTGATGCGGAACGAAGCAAGGGCTGCAAAAGCTTCGTATGACATCACCGCTTCGGATTGCCAGTAAAGCCCGCGGAAAAGCAATCCCGCGGGCTTTACTTATGCCCATGGCGAGCCTTGCTTCAGGGGTTCCCTGGTCATCGGGCTTGTCGAGCCGGTAGAATCGCCCCGTGGACACGAACCCGGACATCATGGCCTGGCTTCGGCCGGAGGTTCTTCTGTCAGCCTACGCCGACGGGCTGTTCCCGATGGTGCAGGACGGGGAACTGATGTGGTTTCGCCCGCCCCAACGCGGAATTATGCCGCTGGATGAGCGGTTCCACGTCTCGCGCAGCCTTGCCCGGACCATCCGCCGCGAGCAATTCGTATGCACGATCGACCGGTGCTTCGACGACGTGGTGCGCCTCTGCGCCGACCGCCCCGACGGCGGGGCCACGTGGATCAGCCCGGAGATACTCATGGCCTACGCCCGGCTGGGCGAGTTGGGCCTGGCACACAGTTTCGAGGCCTGGCCGGCGGATCGGGTGGGCTCAGGCGAGCCGGTCGGCGGGCTGTACGGCGTGTCACTGGGCGGGGCGTTCTTCGGCGAGAGCATGTTCCACACCGCGACAGACGCCGGCAAGGTCGCACTGGTAAGCTGCGTCCAGCACCTTCGCCGGCGCGGCTTTACGCTATTCGACGTGCAGTGGACCACGCCCAACCTCGAGCGGTTCGGCGCATACCAAACCCCCCACCACCGTTACCTGGCGATGCTGCACGAGGCGATCGACGCACAGGCGCGGTTCTGAGGCGCCCCTGAGGGAAGGCTACTTCACCGCCGACTTGGCCATCGCGGCCGCGAGCTTGGTGGTCTTCTGCTCGTCGGTGAGCTTGTCCCACGACTCAGGGCAGCCGGCGCAGCAGAAGCCGACCTTCTGACCGCCAAAATCCCGGGTCAACGATACGGGGACCTTGGCCTGGTCGACCGGGTTGCCCATCATCGGGCAGGTGCCGTTGACGCAAGCGACAGTCTCGGCCGCGGCGGGCTCCGCGGGCTGCTTCTCGCTGCAAGCCGTCAGGCCCACGACCAGCACGCACGCCAGCAGAACCGCAGCCGGCATGGCACAACTTCGAATCGCACTTGAAAGCATGATGCGTTCCTTTCGTGTTTGGCGTAATTCCATCCGCGGCATTATAGCGCCCTGTGTCCGGGCACTACCTGAACTTAACGCCCACTTCGGCCGCGACGGCGCGAACGTGCTTTGCGGCCTGGGCGTACTGCTCGGCCGTGGAAAGGTGCTCGAGCATCAGCGGCGTGTCGGCTTCGAGCTTGTCCAGTTGGCCCAGCAGCGTGGGATAGTCCAGCCCGCCGAGGCCCGGGCGGACCTCGTCGAGGTGAGTGGTGAGCTTCTTCGAAAGCAGGATGTCCTTGCAGTGGCAGCTTTTGATGTGCGGGCCCAGTTTCTCGACGAACTCGCGTATGACTCCGCCGGTGTCGAAGTATCGCTGCGGGCTGCTGATCAGGTTGACCGCGTCGAAGTGTACGGCGAAGCGGTCGCGCTCGATCGCCTTTAGCAGACGGAGGTAGTTGTCGGTCGAATCCGGCAGCATCCAGGGCATGGTTTCTAGGGCATAGCAGGTGCGTTTGGGCTTTACCTCGTCGATGATCTCGCGGACGTAGGCAACGATGCGGTCGAAGGTCTCGTCGGTCAGCGCGTCGGGGTGCGGCCCTGCCCATTCCTTGCTGGGCGCGCCGGCGGTGTTGACGCAGCAGCGAGCGCCGATGCGGTCGGCCAGGGCGAGCATGGCCTTGCACTTGGCCATCGCGGCCTTGGCTGTTTCCGCGTCTGGGCTGAGCGGGTTGGACCACGCGCCGACCTCGGCGATGACCAGGTGCACCTTGGCGGCTGCTTCTTCGTATGCAGCCACCGTCGCGTCGTCGTCGGTCGGCTTGGCCGGACAATAAGCCGCGCCGTAGCCGAGGCCCCTGACCGCTCTTGCCCATCCGTCCGGGTCGGCCCAGTGGCCGAATACGGGTCCGCCAAATCTCATCGCACGTTGCCTCCGTCAAATTCCAAATGACAAGCTCCAAAAACTGTCTCCCAGGGATTCCCATCCCCGGGCTTCAGGACCCAAGGAGTTCCTTGTTTGAAGTTTGGCCCTTGGTCCTTGTCTGTTATTTGGTGCTTGTTATTTGGTGCTTATCTGCCGTTTGCCTTGCTGTCCTGGCGCGCCGGCGGCGCCACTATCGCACACGTCACCTTTCCCAGCGTCCCGAAGTCGCCGACGTACGTTCCCGCCGCCCGGCTCAGCGGCGGGCTGTACGGCGCAGCCAGGGCGCCGGTGAGCACCACGTCGCCCGGCTGAAGTGATATGCCACTTGCCGCCAGGCCCTTGACCAGCCAGAGCAGCGATGCCCACGGGCTGCCCAGCACGTCGGATGCGCGACCGGCCGACACCGGCTGGCCGTCGCGTGTCAGCGCTGCGGCGACGGTGCCGAAGTCCACCTTGTCCGGCGCGACCGCCGGGCCCAGCACGAACCGGTGGCAGCCAAGGTTGTCGGCGACGAGGTCCTCGAACGTAGCCCTTCCGACGTCGGGGCTGAAGTGCTGATTCGGCAGTTCCAGGGCCGGGCAGATGGCCCGGATGTACGGTTTGAGCTCCTCGACGCTCTTGATGGGCCGGTCCACACGCCGGCCGATGACCATGGCGACTTCCAACTCGACGGCCACCTTGTGGAACTCCATCACCGACATGGCCGAACCGCTGTCGCGACGCTGCCCGGCGAAGATCCTGCCGTACGCCGGGCCGGGCGCGCCGAAGGCGTTCTGCGACGCAGCCGACGTGAATGCGACCTTGTATCCGGCGACACGATCACCGCCGGCGACCATGTCGCCAGTGAGGTAGTCCTGCGCGAGGTAAGCGATGCTCAGCGACCCCGGGCCCAGCGCGATCGATGGCGGCGCGACCTGGGCGCCCGTTGCCCTGGCCGTCAGGACGTGCCGCGAAATGGCCGTGCCCCGCTCGCAGATCGGGCAACAGCCCGACGTCAGAACCGCAATCACCCCAAACGCCGCAAACGCCGCATGCCGCAAGTATCTCACTGTTCGCTCCCTGGTGGGCAACCGCCGCCGGTTCGACAACGGAGGTATAATACACCGTCGAGCGCACAAGGTCGAGCTTCGGCGCAGACGACGGATAGAGCGTGCGCGAGCAGACCACCTGGATTCAGGAAGGCGATCGCCGTCCTTGGTTCCCGGGGAATGCTATCCCTGGGCTTCGGGATGTTTCACAACTGGCGATCTCGCCTCGTCAGGGGTGACCGAACGTCTCCGCCACCCCTGACGAGGGAGGCATGACATATCGTGTCATTGCTTCGGGGGGGCAGCTTCTCGCACGGTCGAGCCGTTTTCGGCGCTGAGCATCAGGATGGCGAACTTATCGACTGCGGCCAACTGGTTGGTGTTCAGCGACGTGAAGTCGAACCGCCCTCGCAGGTCGGTGTAGCCGTCCTTGTAGAACT
>JAUWQU010000134.1 GCA_030610965.1 Phycisphaerae bacterium | reverse complement strand
TGATCCGCCATGAAGAAATGTCGCTCACGAATGCAGTTCGCACGGCACTCTGGCGTCCTTTCAGGATTCCGACGAACCTTCGTCAAGACCGGCCGGTTGGATAAGGCCTGGGGGAGCTTCTACCACACGCTGTTCGAGGATCGCCAAGAAGGCGACTACCTGCCAACGAGAGTTTTTTCCACCGAGGAAGTGTCCGACCATCTGGCAAAGGCGCGCGAATTCGTGAGTATCATTCGCATGCTCATTGACGGTTCCTGAGCACTGCGGCCCTGGCAACTGACTACCGGGTGTTGTGACCAATCAGCGCGCGGATGGTCCACATTGCCGCGGCTCCGGCGAGCCAGACGGCGGGGGGCCAGGCGGGGCTGGGCAGGAGGCTGGGCGTTCGGCTGGCGGCGGCTTGCCAGATAAACGTGGCGGGGGCGAGGCCCCAGAGCCACCCGGCCGGCATCGCGCCCAGGAACTCCCGCCAGATGTACCACACCGCGGGCAACGCGGCCAGGACGAGCATGGCTATCATCACGGCCGGACGGAGCGCGGGAGCCGCCCGCATCAGCGCCCCGGCGGCCCATGCAAGCGGCCAAAGCGTCAGCAGCACAAGCACGCTTCGAGCGACGTCGATGGCGGTCGCATCTCCAAGCCAGGCGGCGGCGAGGTATAGCGGGGCCGCGACGAGAAGCCATGCGACGGACTCGACGATCGACTCGGCGGCGTATCTTCGGAAGGTCCCCTGCTGCGTTCGCCAGATGCACAGCACGGGCCAGCCGACGAGGATGAACATCGCCTGGCCAAGCATCAGGGCCTGCAAGGCCGGCAGCGGCGCGGCATGGGTTCCCCGTGGCGGGTAGATGGCCTGGGGGAACATCCCAGCCAGCAGGGCCAGGGCGCAGACAGCGAGGTACACCAGCCCTCCGGCCCGCCATGCGGCAGCCAGCACGCCGCGGGGTGAGCCCGCGGCCGGTGTGGGAGTATTGTCCATAGCTATCGGCAAAGCATATCCCTAAGCACCCCTACTACCTACTACCTATTACCTACTACCTACTACCTACTACCTATTACCTACCACCTGCTGTGCAAATCAGTTTACACTGACATGGAGGTTGTCGAAGCGCAGGTCCAGGTACGTGTTTATTCCCGCAAGCCGGCCGCCGTGGGTGGCTGCATAGTCGTCGAGGTACCACATCTTCCGCTGCGGGCTCACCACGATGTCGCTGCCGGGCTCGGGGAATCGCCCGAAGCGTATGTCCGTCGCCCTGCCGCGCCCGATCTGCGCGTACATGCGAAGCCCCGGCTCGTTGCGCGTGATCCGGCAGGCGTGGTTGCGGACGTCGATGACGGTGATCTGCGAATAGTATGGCCGGGCGCTGACGAGCTCGATCAGCCGCAGGCCGGCGTCGAGGTCCTTCGCGGGCCACTGCCATCCCGGCGGCGGCTGGGTCATCCGCACGCCGTCGATGGTGACGTAATGGATTTCCCTGGCCGAGGCCCGCCAGGCCTCGGGTATTTCGCCGAGCGCCTGGTAGCAGATCTGCCGCACGGCGCCTGTCCCGCGGTCCTGGAGCGACAGGACGTACATGGGCACCTGCGTAACCGGCAGGCAGACGCCCTCGGCGTCGACGTAGATATAATCCGCGTCGGTCCGGACACGCGCGAAAGGCCGGCGGAACTCGAGGTCCACCTCGACGACGCCGCCGGGGCGGTTCGCGTTGGGTCGAACCTCGACGCGGGTCGCCTCGCGGATCATCGGGTTGGCCTGGGCGAGTTGGTAGACCTTGGCCGCCAGCTCGGTGTCGGCCAGGCTCGCATCAGGCGGGGTGATAGTGTCGGTTATGTCCTGTGCCAGCGAGGCCGGCATCCAATTCGGCACGCTCGTCACGCGGACGACTGCCGCGCCCTTCTCGCCGGCGTACCGCTTCTGGATGACGCGCTTCTGAAGCGTCTGCATCCCGCTTACCACTCCGACGGCCACCAGTATGCCCAGCAGCGCCCAGCCGGCGATGATGAAGCGCCCGCGGCGCCTTTCGGGATCCGCGCTCGTCAACCACAGCCGGAATCGCGACGGCTGACGCGGCGGCTTGGCCTTTCGAATGCTCTTTCGCGACTTGCCCATGATTCTCTCGCTCTCCGTCACGCTTGCCGCGCCATCGCCATCCTGGCGATTCGGTCGCAGAGTTCGTCGAACCCGATGCCGGCCCTCGCGGCCGCCTTGGGCAGCAACGAGTGGCTGGTGAAGCCCGGGATTGTATTGGTTTCCAGCATCCAGCCGACGCCGTTTTCGTCCAGCAGGAAGTCGACGCGGCCCATGTCGCGGCAGCCCAGCGCGCGATGCGTGGCCAGGGCGTTTGCCTGGAGCGCCTCGACGGCCTTGGCGCCCAGGCCGTGATCGAACGTGTAGGTCGTGCCCGCGTCGGCGGCGTACTTGGCCCGGTAATCGTAGAACTCGCCGTCCGGCAGGATCTCCAGGAGGTCCAGGGCCTGGTCGCCGAGTATCCCGACGGTCAGCTCGCGGCCCTTGACATAGCGTTCCAGCATGACCCGGCCGTACTTGTCCAACAGAGCCTCCAGGGCATTGTCTCGCTGCGGGTGTGTGCGGGCGATCACGATGTCCACGCTCGATCCGCCATCGACGGGCTTGATCACCACCGGCACGTCGAGCTGCGGCAGCCACTCGGCGACCTGCGCGGGCTCGTGGAACTCCTCGACGATCATCCAATCGGGCGTCGGCACGCTGACGCGTTTGACGGCCTGCTTCGTGGCGGCCTTGTCCATCGCCAACTGGCTGGCCCGCGGCCCGGAGCCGGTATAGCGCAGGTGCGCGTTCTCGCAGAGTTCCTGGACCTCGCCGGACTCGCCGAAATCGCCGTGCAGGGCGATGAAGACCACATCGATGCCCGGGCGGCTAAGCGCGGTCGTATCGGTCGGGTTGATGTCCGCCCGGCAGACCTTATGGCCGCGGCGTTCGAGGGCGTCGGCGATGGCCTCGCCGCTGAGCAGCGAGACATCCCGTTCGCTCGACGGCCCGCCCATCAGGACCGTGATATCCAGCACGCTGTCTGTGGAGTCGCTTTGCATCCGGCTGCCATCCTTGGCCTTGGAACCGCAGTCCATTTACCACACCTCGATTTCCAACTCCAGGTAGACCTCGTTCTTCTTGTAGACCGCCTCGCGGATTACGTTGATGAGTTTGAGCACGTCGGTGGCCCGCGTGCCATTATCGGCGAGGATGAAATTGGCGTGCTTCTGGGAGACGTGCGCCCCGCCGACTCGCTTGCCCTTGAGGCCCGCGCGGTCGATCAGCGCCCCGGCCGACAGGCCACGGGGGTTCTTGAAGATGCATCCGGCGTTGCGACTGCCCAGCGGCTGGGTGTTCTTCTTGTACATCCAGATCTGCTTGACCTGTTTGAGTATCCGGTGCGGGTCGTCCTCGGAGAGCTTGAACTCCGCGCCCAGGATCAGCGGCGCGGTGATGTTGGTCGATCGGTACGCGAAGGCAAGGTCGCCACGGTATCGGGTGAAAACTTCGCCGTCGGCGCTCATGACATCGACGGTCTCGATGGTGTTGCCGATGTCGCCGAAGACCCCGCCGGCGTTCATCCGCACGCAGCCTCCGATGCTGCCCGGAATGCCCGTAAGCGCCTCCAGGCCGCTTCTGCCATCGCGGACGCAGCGCAGCACGAGCTTGCCCATGTCGGCCCCGGCCCATGCGCGGACGCCCTGGTCGGTCAACTCGACTTGGTCGAACTGGCCCCTGTGCAGGCGGATCACGGCGCCCTTGACGCCCGCGTCGTCGACGAGCAGGTTGGCGCCCTTGCCCAGGACGCGTATGGGCACGGACTCGCCCCGGCAGCGGCGGACGACCTCGCGCAACTGCTCGACCGTGTGCGGCTCGACGAGCCACTCGGCCGGGCCTCCGATGCGAAGCCAGGTCTCCGGCGCCAGCGGGTGGTCCCGCTTAACTATCTTTTCCAAGCCAGCGAACAATTTCATCCGCAACTTCCCAGATGTTTCCCGCGCCCATTGTCACCACGAGGTCCCCGGCGCCGAGGCGCTGGCGCAGGTGCTCGACGATCATGTCAAGGGTCTTGACGTACGTTGCCCTTCCGCCGTGCAGCCTTATCTGTGCCACAAGGTCCTCGGAGGAAATGTAATCCTTCTCCAGGTCGCTGTCCCGAACGAAGTATATGTCCGGCACGACCACCTCGTCGGCGACGGCGAAGCTCTTGGCGAAGTCCTTGAGCAGGAACCTGGTCCGGCTGTGCTGGTGCGGCTGGAAGACGCATATCAGCCTGCGCGGACGGTAGAAGTCCCTGAGAGCCCGCAGCGTGGCGGTGATCTCCGTCGGGTGGTGGGCGTAGTCGTCCACCACCGTTATCCCGTTGGCCTCGCCCTTGAACATCATCCGCCTGTGCGCGCCGAGAAAGCCCGGCAGCAGCTCGGCGATCTGCTCGCCGGGGAGTCCGGCGTGGTGCAGCAGGGCCGTGGCGGCAAGGCAGTTGTAGACGTTGTGCATGCCCGGCAGCGGGATGTCCAGTCGGCAGAACTCGTTGCCGCTCAGCAGCACCGTAACGCCGTAACGGCCGCGATGCTCGGAGACATCCACACCGCGCCAGGTGCAGCCTTCGGACAAGCCGAAAGCCTCTACCTCGCACTGGGCGGCCCGCACGGCCTCGATGGCCTTTCGGTCGTCGCCGTTGGCGATTATGGCGCCCGACGCGGGCACCAGGGCCGCGAAGGCCTTGAACGCCTCGACGATCGCGTCGAGGTCGGCGTAGCAGTCGAGGTGGTCTTCCTCGATGTTCAGGATGGCTGCATACCGCGGGCAGAGGTTCAGGAAGCTGCGGTCGAACTCGCACGCCTCGGCCACGAAGTGCCTGCCGGCGCCGACGCCGCTGGGCCCGCCGAGTTGTGCCACGGTCGCGCCGATGACGAAGCTGGGATCCACGCCCGCCTCGTGAAGCACGTAAGCCACTATCGCCGACGTGGTGCTCTTGCCGTGCGTGCCGGCAATGGCGATGCCGATCCGCTCGGCCATGAGCCGACCGAGCATCTGGCTGTACTTGATGACCTCGACCCCGCGCACCTGGGCGGCCAGCAGCTCGGGGTTCTGGTCGTGAATGGCGGCAGAGCGCACGATGAGGTCGCACTGCTCGGGGATGTTCTCGGCGCACTGGCCTACATGCACGTCGGCGCCGGAGTGGCGCAGGCGGTCTATGGCGCCGCCGCTGGCATTGTCCGAACCGCTGACGATCGCCTGGCGCTCGAGCAGCATGTTTGCCAGCGCGCGCATGCCGGAACCGCCGATGCCGATGAGGTGAATCCGCCGGCCGGCAAAGCCCTGCCCCGCCTCTCGGCCCTCGATCCGGGCACTCTCGATGCTGTTGGGGGTCTCCATACCTTCAGGCATCCTACCCACTCCAAAACGTCCATGTCAAATGAGGGCGCAATACGACCCTTACCTCATAGCATATATCGCCCTGAAGTAGCGCTTTTCTTTATTCCGAATCGAGAGGGCAAGGAAGCTATTGCAGATTCGGCTCTGTGGTCAATCGTCTTTCCCCGGCAACTCCACCATCTTTGCCCTGCGCCTCGACCGTCGGCCGTAACGGAAGATGCAGCGGATAGCCTGGACGCCGTCTTTCCAGCCGATCTTCTTGCCTTCCCGGCGGCTTCGGCCATGGTAGCTGATAGGCACCTCGCCGATGCGGATGTCCAGCCTGGCTATCCCGGCCGTGACTTCCGGCTCGAAACCGAAGCGGTCCTGCTCCAGGCTAAGTTGCCGCAAAACATCGCGGCGAAACATCTTGTAGCAGGTCTCCATGTCCGAGAGCTTCAGGCCGGTGGTTAGGTTCGACAGCCAGGTCAGCAGCTTGTTGGCCAGGTAATTGCCCAGGTATCCCTTTCGCCCGCTGCCTGGCGAGAACCGCGTTCCGTAGACCACGTCCGCCTCGCCGGCCAGCAAAGGTGCGAGAAGGCGAGGATAGTCGTTCGGGTCGTATTCGAGGTCGGCGTCCTGGACGACGACCACGTCCCCGTCGGCCGAGGCGAAGCCCGTTCGCAGTGCGGCGCCCTTGCCGCGGTTTCGATCGTGGAAGACAACCTTGCAGCACACTTGGCCCGCGCCCGGCCGGCGGCCCTGGTCGCCGCAGGCGTCGGCAAACTCCCGCAACTGCTCGCCAGTGCCGTCTGTCGAGCCGTCGTCCACGAGGATTATCTGCCGGCCTATGTCCGGCAAGGGGACGTTCTCGACGCGGGCGAGCAGCTCTCGCCACGTGTCGAGTTCGTTGTAGACGGGGATGACGGCGGACAGGACGGCGGTGTTCTCGTCTTGCGGAGGCATTGGTTGGGGGCCCTACTCGCTTCCGTCGGGCGTTGGCTGGTCGGATTCGCGGGCATTCGGCTTGCGCGGCTCCGGGTGGATCAGGCCCGTCTTCCAGAATATCAGCCAGACGGTCGGAAACAGCACCGCGTAGATGATCAGGGCATGTCTTGCTCGAACCCAAATAGCCAGGGAGACGCCCACCACGGCCGCACCGAGCGCGAGGATGTAGAACAGCGCGACGACCCTTTTCACGCTCATTCCGCGATCGACCAGTTGGTCATAGAGATGGCTTCGGTCGCCGGCGAAGATGCTCACGCCGGCCAGGATCCGCCGGACGAGAGCCAGGGCCGTATCGAGGATGGGCAGGGAGTAGACGACCAGCGCGGCCAACAGCCAGCGGGCGTTGCTCTCGCGGCAGAACAGGATCATCGTGGTCGCCACGAAGAAGCCCAGGAGCATGCTTCCGGCGTCGCCCATGAAGATGCTCGCCGGCGGAATGTTGTACGGCAGGAATCCCACCACGGCCCCGACCATCGCCAGCGCCAGGCCGATTCGAAGCTCGTCGATGCCCGGGTGACCGCCCCACATCGCCAGCCAGACCGCCAGGGCAAGAAAGCCCAGCGAGATGATCCCCGTAACGCCGCCGCACAGGCCGTCCAGACCGTCAAGCAGGTTCGTGGCGTTACAGGCGCCGATGACGAAGACCAGGCACAGCAGAACGCTCAGCGGCACGTAAAGCCAACTCGGCGGGAGGAAACCGAACGAGATGAACAGCAGCCTGGCCGTGCGCAGACCGATCCCGCCGGCCAGCAGAATGCCCGCGGCGAGGACCTGGCCCGCAATCTTCTGCTTGGGGCTGATGTCTTTCAGGTCGTCCATCAGGCCGACGATCATGATCACCGTGCTGGAAAGCATGATGCCCAACAGGTTCCAAAGGGGGTTCTTGAGAAGGCTGAGTATCTCGAACCGCGAAATGTCGCGCAGCATGCCGGCCCAGTCGGCGACCAGAGCCGGCATTGACGCAAGGTAGCAGCACAGGCCCATCATCATGCCGGCCCATATGCCCAGGCCGCCAAGGTACGCCACGGGCCGGCCGTGGGGCTTGAGAAGGTCGTCCGGCCGATCGACGATCTTGTAGTGATAGGCCACTGCCCTGAAGATCGGCGTGGCAATCAGCGAGACCCCCAGGGCGGCCAGGGCAACCCACCACCTATCCTGCAGAACGTGCAACACAGTGTACTTGGCATCGGACATTTGAACGAATCGCGACCTCGTATCGCTGACTAACGTTTGGACGGAACGGTGGCCGCGCCGGGAACTCGCTCGCCGGCCCGGTCGTCAGGCGACCCAGCCGCCTGTCGCCATACGACGCTATACAGCGCCTGACCCGAACGTCTTTCCAGCAAGGCCGCCTTCGCAAGCCATGGCGGATGATAACCCGGCGCCGCCGAGACTGCAAATACGTTTGGCGTGCCGGGCGGAACCGTCCGCGGCGATGCCCCCTCGAGCAGCCTTACGCCCCGGCCGAGGCCGTCAACCCGCTGAGTCCAGCGCAGCGGTGGAAGCGACGTGCTGTCGGCGATGATCGTCCCGCCGGCAGGGACGCTCTCCAGGGCCTTGCTCGCAAACAGGCCGGCCGAGTTCTCGCCGGCCTTCCACGGAGAGAGCCAATACCGGCCGGCATCGCGGAAAGGCAGGTCCTGCCTGCCCGGCACGGCCAGGTTCGCCGAACGGGCGACCGAAGGCATGGCGGCGTACAGGGCCGGGCCGATCAGCAAGCTGGCCATCGCCAGCGGCGCAAGCCAGCCGAGGACGCGTTCTCGCAGGCTGCCCAGCCCCACGCCCGCCAGCACCGCTGCCATCACGTAAAACGGCACGAAGAACATGAACTGGTCGACGACCGTGTACCGTATGGCGAACACCAGAT
>JAUWQU010000117.1 GCA_030610965.1 Phycisphaerae bacterium | reverse complement strand
GTATCTTGCTCAGCAGCCGCTTTGCTTCGCCCAGGACCGCCTTGTCCAACTCTGCAATCAAGACGTACTTCTCCAACGTCTTGACAAGCTGCTTCCTTTTGTCCTCAGTCAGACGCGACGCCCCATACACCCTCTCCTGCTGAACGATCATGTCGCGTTGCTTGTAAGCGGCGATCAGCGTTCTGATGCCCTTGATGACCCTGATCTCATTCATCCTCGCTGTGATTGCGGCCGCTTCGTCAAGCCCCCTGATACGCTTGAGGTAGCTTTCGGATTCGATCAGCGACTTTGCGGGCTGCGCCTTGGACTTCTCGAGCACGGACTCATTGTGCTTGGCCAGCCATTTCCTCAACCTATCTGCGAAGACAACAGCCTCCTTGCCGCGATCGTTATCCCTCTTTGCCGCAAGATCAAGCCACCTCAACACCTGCCAAAAGGACCCGCTGCCAGACAGATACTTTGCCTCCTTCAGGCAGTGAACGACCTTGAAGCCATCGCTCTGTATCTCAAAGAGCGGGTTGATCGCGGAGCCGCCTGTCGATTCCGCGCCCGTTATCTGAAGGCGTCGATTCTTGACGCTGAGAATGAGCGCCGCGGTCGCGGTGGGCAAGTTGCGCGTCGCGTAGACATGGTCGGTGGAGGCGTAATCGTTGCCGGGCATGACCACGAAACCACCGTTGTGCGTTTCAGCCATGATGAACCACCATTTGATCTGGTCCATGTAGGCGCGGAATCTCTTCTCTTCGGCTCGGGCCGCGCCCAGCGAACCCCACAGCGTGCCCATCAGCGTAGAAGCGTGCCCCCTGAAGATATCATTCGGGCTGCTGGCACAGGCGTTGGCGTAGTGGTCGCCAAGGAATCTCCACGACTTCCTGGAAGCGCCGCCGATGTGGTGAGCCAACGCCCCCTGGCCCGCCCGGCCATAGTGGCCAATCGGCATGCCGGTGATATTGTACGGCCGCTTCGGTTCCGGATGGGTCATGTTGCGAATCACCAAGCGGGCCGCCCCGCCTCTCTGGTAAACGATGTTGGTGCCGGCCTCGGCTTTGACCCACCTCGTGTCGAGCGAAGTGAGCCAGGCACGCTTTTCGTTCTTGTCGGGCCACGTGATGGCGTACTCGCCGATGTCCTTCATGCCGGTCGGGCAGATGTACCCGATGCCCCGCCTGCTGTGCGCGGCTGACTTCTTTGGATCCTTCAGTTCAATGATGGCGTAATCCCAGTTCTTGAACCCGTAACCGATCTCGCCGCCCGGGCTCCGGGAATGCAGAAAGGCCTGGTGAAGCCTGTAGTGGGCCCGCGTGGAATTGGGCAACCCCGCCTGCTCGAAAAGGCTCATGGCGATCATGGCCAGGCCGCCGGGCTGGGACATCGCGCCGTAGCCTTTGGGGCCGCCGGCGGCGATACGGTTTTGAATGAACGGAAACGGCTTGTGCGAGAAACTGCCGTTGCGATAGTCCTGGCCCAGCTCGAACGCTTTGGCCAGCGAAGCTGCGGCAGGGATTAACGACCGGTCTTTGGTCAGCAGGTAGTACTCGCCCATGACGATGCCGTCGTAGCCCCAACCCCAGGTTGGAAAACCACCCCCGTCATCGGCGTTGTAACGCTTCCTGCCGTACCCGGACATGATGTGCCTGACCAACGGCCAGTGCTTTTTTTCGCCGCTGGCCATCAAGGCCAGGACACATGTCGAATGGGTGTGGACACTGCGGACAAACTTGCCTTCCCGCTTGTATTCCCGGACCAGGAAGTCGCAGAGTGCTGTGACGAGTTTGTCCGAGCGCGGGCAATTGAACGGATAGGTCGGCGAGAATCGCCCCACCGGTTTGAGCTGCAACGTGACGGTTTTCTGCTTGGCTCTGTCGCCGCCCGGCCAAACGATCAAATCCAGTTTGCCGTCCTTGCCCTGGCTGTCTTCAATCAACATGGCCATCCCGGTCATCGGGCCTTGCCACGAAGGGTTGCGACGTCCGAATTGGTGAGGCACCTTCATGATCTTCCCGTTGGCGCCGACCACGATGTCTCCGGCTTTGATCTTTCCCGCGGCCGGCGATTTGTCGAAGACAAACTTGATGGTGAAGTAGGCCGGGTGCTCGTGGGTGATCCGGGCGCGCAATCCGGTGGGGCCGACGTTCATGAACCAGCCCTGGCCAAGTTTCTCTGCGATGGCCCGGTCGTGCCAGCCATGCAATTTGAGGTTCCACGGATAGCCGTCAGCTTTCTCATGCACCGCCAATGCCGGGCTCTGTGTGAAGCATAGGGCCAAGAGCAGCACGGCAGTGCGGGCCGCCTGTCGATTCAACCGGTTTACTAACAGATCATTCATGGATTCCGCCTCTCTTTGACGACGCGGCAATTCCGACCCGATCTTTCCCATTTGGGTCGAGCCTGGAACAGACCCAAGCTCGAAGTGTCGTGATTATAACTGACAGCGGCCCCTGGAAAAAAAGGGGCAGGGGTCAGAGGAAAAGGATAAACCGGCACTTCCCGGATGAGCCCGTGCCCAGGGCCGTCCCAGGGCATCAGACGTCAATACCTCTTCATCTCAGGGCCTTCAACCCGGCGAAAACCCCGGTTCACAGATTCTCCGATCGGCCGTTACCTATTTCTTGTTCTTTAACATCTCTGCCATCGCCCAGCCGAGGCCGTTGCCGACCTCCATATAGGTTTCGGCGTTGCCCCCGTAGTGAGCGCCCCCACCACGCCAGAACGGACGGGCATCGAAACTCTTGACGTTGCCCTTGAATTCCGGGTACTTGCCCTTCTCGCCGCTGACGGCGAGCTGTGCCTCGGCCACCTTCAACGTATTGCCTGTCATGCCCATGCCACCGAAGGCGATCGTCGCGATGGCGAATTTCGCATTCGGTGCGTTGAAATCCTTGCGCAGGGACTTGATGAAGTTAACCAGGTTGAACTCATAGCGGCTGGCATGCGCGGCATTCTGATCTTTGTGCCCTTGCCAAAAGACAAAACCCGCCACTTCGTAGCCCTGATCTTTGTAGCCGGGGTAATACTTGGCCAGATTCTTGAGCACTTGCTTCGCACTGGCGGTATCGTCGTCGTACTGCTTGCCGGCGTACCAGCCGATCGGCTTGGGCGTCGTGCCTTTCACCCATGACAAGGGTGATTCTTTGTAGCCGGCGTAAATCCTGCCCTCGAACTCAAACTGCTTGCTTCCGGGCGGAAGCAGATCCCACCCCAGGCTCCGGTTGCCGATGCAGGATTTCAGGATGAGCACCGGTTCGTCCAGGACATGACCCATGATGTAACCGAATTGCAACTCAGGGCCGAAGCGTTTAAATCCGGTCCCACCAG
This sequence comes from Phycisphaerae bacterium, assembly GCA_030610965.1. Classification (GTDB taxonomy): domain Bacteria; phylum Planctomycetota; class Phycisphaerae; order SM23-33; family SM23-33; genus JAUWQU01. The sequence continues at coordinate 5,249 of JAUWQU010000117.1, read as the reverse complement.
TCAACCAGTTGTTTTCGTAATCCTTGAAATTCATGACGCGGACGTTTCGGACATCTTTTCTTTCGGTCCATTTGCCCGCGTCATCGACCAGATGGGGGTATTTGCCCTTTTGGATGTAACTTTGCAGCGAACCGATACTGCCGAAGCCGAGCATGTTGGATTGGCCCATCAGGATGAAGACCTTGACCGGTTTGGTCATGTCCGCGGGTTTGCCGTCCGGGTCCGGCAATTTCTGCTTCGGATCGGTATTGATCTTCTCCGCCGCCGAGGCGATCGATAGTCCGATCATAAGTGATGCGATCAGGCACCCGATGCCAATTGCTGTCTTCTTGTGCATTGCCATGTTTCCTTTCGCTGCTTGGTTGGTTGTTGTACGCGGGTCGGCCTGGCTATGGTGTTGGCTGTAGGGCCCTCTGCGCCAGTTGGCTTCCTAATCTCTGATCTGGGATTTCCCGGATGGCGTTCGCCCGACGACCGCCGTCGGCCTATCTGACAAGTCTATCGCCGATCGCGAGATCAACAAGCATTCTTTCCGCTCGGCCGAGGGGGTATGGCTATGGGCCAGCGGCCTCCTCTGGGTCGTGTGCCAAAGGTTGCAGGTAAAGCGGCGCCGGTCGACGAGGGTCCGGAGGCGGTCTCCAAGGGCACATCTACTCGATGATCACGCGGAAACCGACGTTGAAGACCTTCTGGTACGACTCGTAGGGCAGCCGGAAGGACGCACCGGCTGTCTTGGGGCGATCGAACCACGAGCCGCCGCGAACCACCTTCGCTTCGGAGGCGTCACCGCCGTTGCGGCCATCATCCGGCTTGTACGGGTACGGGCGGTAGCTCGACCGCGTCCACTCGGTGGCGTTGCCGATCATGTCCTTCAGGCCCCAAGCGTTGGGCTTGCACTGGCCGACGAAATCGACCACGAACCAGTTGTCCTTGAACCGGTCGTCCCGCAGGGGGAAGAGGTAGTTGGCTGGGTAGGGCTTGCGGACGTGGATCTTGCTCCCGCCGTTCCAAGAGACGTACATGTTCCGCCGCTCGGCGTCGGCGAGGTTGGCGAACGGGCTGAAATCGGTGTTGGCGTCGCCGTAGTAGAACTGGCCGGCCGTGCCCGCGCGGGCGGCCCATTCCCACTGGGCCTCGGTCGGCAGCGTCGCGCGCCGGCCGGTCTTTTGCGACAACCACTTGCAGAACCGCATCGCCTCCTGCCAGGAAATTCTCGCCACCGGCTGGTCGTCGTGGTTGGCAATGTAGCCTGGCACGGCGTGGTCCTTGCCGGTCTCGTCTAGGTAACGGGTATCGTGCTCCGGATCGAAGCTGGAGTACTGCTTGTTGGTGACCTCGCAGACTCCCATCAGGAAAGGCTTTTTGATCTTGACGACCGCTCGTGGGGCCTCGTCGGGATAGCCGTCCTGGGAGCCCATGACGAGCCGGCCGGCGGGGATTGGGACGAACTTCATCGTCACGCCGTCGCCCAGCGATAATTCGGTTGCGGCGGCGGCGCCCTGCATGGCTTTGGCCTTTGCGGCGTCAAAGGGGAAGCCGGGGGCCGTCAGGCCGTCCGGGGCCGGCTTGGCCGGACGATTCGGCATGATCGGCTTGGCCGGCGTGTTCAGGGCCGGGTCGCTCAGGGCCTTGCGGAATTCGTCTTCGGGGTTGTCTGTCAGGCCCGCGTAAAGCTTTGCCAACTCGAGGCGCCTCTTCTCGTACCGCTGGTTGTCCCACATGCCCCGGTGCGGCGCGTTAAGGTCTATCCAGGTATACAGGCGGTCCCAGGCCTCGGCGTTGAGTTTGACGCCGTGGTGGCCCTTCCTGAGCATCTGGATGAGCGGGCTGGTCGACGCGTGGTATTCCATCGGCTGCAGCAAGTCCAGGTCGCTTTCCGGGCCCGGGCGGCGAACGAAGGCCACCAGGTTCAGGTACGACTTGTCTCTTCGCCAATTCTTGTCGCCCTTCTCGAACGAGGGCCGGCCGTGCTTGAGGCTTTTGGCGTCGTTGTGGCAGCCCACACAGTACTTGTTGAGCATCGGCTGGACCTCCGTGACGTATCCGAACGGCCTGGTCGGGCCGCGCCACGGCGTGATCTGCCTGGGCATCCCCCGCACGGCGTTGGCCGGGGCCGAGTAAGTCTTGCTGAGGTCTTCGTGGCAGCCGTTGCACGAAAGCACCTCGCCGGGCATGCCTGTCATCCAGCTCCGCATAAGCGCCAGGGAAGCGCCATTCTCATCCAGGGGCTGAATTCCCAGCGGAGTGTAGGGCGGGGCCTCGAAGCAGAACGAACCGTCCTTCTCCACGGGCACGGTGCCGACGATTCGCTTGATGTCCCAACTCGATTCCAGCCCGACCGACTCGTGCCCGCCGCTCTTGAGATAGCCGTAGTGGTAGGCCATGACCCGGATGCTCTTGACCTTGCCCCGCGGCACGCCCTTGAGCCCGCGCCCGCCGTAGACATCCGAGCAGAAAATGGTCGTGGGCCTGCCTGGGATGATACGCTCGGACAGAATCGGAGGCGCCTGGCGGGGCACCAGCGGGATCGGCTCGAAGATGCTGAACTTCGCGTCGGAGTAGATGACCGTCATGTTGTCGAAGACGTCAACCAGGCAAAGGTTCCACTTGCCGCGGGGGCCGAAGCCCGTCATCGAGACCAGGAAGTACTTCTCCGACAGAGGCCAGGGCGTGCCGAAGGTGTATTTCTGCCCGCCGCCCTGATTGTCGTAGACATTGCCCACAACGTCGCGCCCCCAGCCGGGAATCTCCTGGACGCAGCCGGTCTTCGCGGCCGGAAGTACCCGAGGATGAATGTTGATGGTCGAGCCCTGCTTGCCCCAGTCTTTGTCGGTGGGGTTGTATCTCAGCGGGTACTTGCGGCTGAGTTCGGGGTCCAGCAGTAGCAGCCGGCCGGTCTCGCTCTTGGAGTGGTGGCCGCTGACGATGCCCACGATCTTCGAGGGATGATCCGGGATCGGGCGAGGCCAGACGTAAGCGGTCGGGAAGTACGACCCGCTGCCCCAGTGCTCGACCTGGCCGCTCCCGTCAGGGTTCATCTGGAAGAGGTATCGCGAGTAGTAATGCGGCGTGTCGGTGTACTCCCATCGCAAGTAGAGGACGCGTCCGCTGTTAAGCACGCGGGGGTGCCAATCGCTATCCTGCTCGAACGTCAACTGTCGGACCGACTTGTTGCGGGTGTTGATTCGGTATATGTTCGTCATTGGCTGGCTGCCGTTCACGCAAGGCAGCCCCTGCATGCCGGCGGTCGAGCAGGCAACGATGTTGTCTTCATCGGGCAGATAGCAGGCGTCGAACCATTGCACGTCCGGCTGGTCCGCCGGGGTCAGCTCCCGCAGGTTTTTTCCGTTGGTGTCGACTTCCAGCACCGCCCAGGCCCCGTTGGCGCCCACGCCGGAGAACATGATCCGCTTGCCGTCGAAATGCAGATTCATGTGCTTCATGACCGAACCATCCGGGTGCCGGTACACCGTGCGAACCTTGACCTCGCCGCGCAGATTGGAAAGTTCGGAAATCTCGTTGTCCCAGCCCTTCCTCCTGATGGTCGTCGAGGTGTAGGCGTTGAGCGAGCGGTTGGCCTCCTTGGTCCGGCGGATGACCAGCAGCTTGTCGAAGTCCAGCAGCGGATTGGCCAGCGACGCCTGGCGGATGAGCTCCGCAAGGTCAGTCTTGGCCTGGGCGTCGCCGGCATTGGCTTTGAGCCTGGCCTCGATGTCCGCCAGCCGCTTCAGCAGCGCCGGGCCTGCCTGGTACTTCTCGCCATAGGTCCGGTTGAGGTCCTCGATCATCCTTCGGGCGGACGCGGCCGTATTGATCGGCACGTCGCCGTTGTTGACCGCCAGGGCGGGCAAGGCCGAAGTCGTCATGGCAACCAGAGCAAGGCAGCGGCAAAGCTTCTTCAACGCGTCTGTCATCACGGCAGTATCCTTTATCTGCTGTTCCACAGTGCCCGCAAGAACTGCCTGCAGGCGGCTAGGGGCATACACCTCCCTCGATGAGGTAGAACCCCGCCTATTGCCGTGGGTTCCGTAGGTCCGGCATCACTTTTACCTTGCGGCGAGAACCGTCGAGCCGGCCGGAGGACGCGGAGGCGACCCCCGTCATGACCGCGAAGACGGCATATTCACCTCTGGCGCGAAAGCTCGCCCACGAGGCCAATAAGCAAGATGCCCCAGCAAGAGCCAGCGGCACTAGGCCGGTGAAGATCATTGACAGTACCTTCTCTGGCCCCGGTATTCCCCGCTGGATTCTTGGCTGCATTGAGCATGGCTTTCAGCCCCATAGTTCGCGCTCATCGTAGTCGAGGCCGTGCTCGTCGAGGATGTCCGTCAATTCGCGCTGAAACGACACGATCTCGTGGTGCGACTCCTGGCTCTCGATGAACTCCCTGGCCAGTTGCAGGTGATCCGGACTGATGGAGACGACGACTTCGCTTTCATTCCAGGAGAAGTCCTGCATCCCGCGCGCCCGGGCTACCCAGGTCGCGGAACGTCGCCTGAGCGTATCGACCGTTTCCTGGACCGAGTGATCGGGCGACAGCCGCGCCAGAATGTGCAGGTGGTTCTCCGCGCCGCCCGCAGCCAGCGCCTCGCCCTCAACGGTGAACATGGCCTGGTCCATCTCCTCGCGCGCATTGGCCAGCATGTCCGGCGACATCACCGGCCTGAGCTTGCCAGTCCAGAAGATGATGTGGCAATACATTTCCGCGATGATTTCGTCGGCTGGAAAGTCGTCGAATTCCGGCTTCTTGGGCATGTTGGGTCCTCAATTTCTTTCAGAAATGCTTCTTCGCGAAGCCTCGGCCGGACTCTTTAGATACTTCTCGAAGGTTGAGGCCTTGTCCTTGTCCCTGAACGCCACAGCGGTTTCGATCCGCCACGGTGCAAACTTTGACGTGTGCGGGACTTTGGCTGCGTTGTGAGCCTTGAGACGCTCGGTCAGGTCCTCGGTCATGCCGACGTACCAATGGCCGGGCGGATCGATGCTCTGGAGCATGTACACGTACCAGAATTGGCCGTCCATGGCTGTTCCTGATGTCTTGCCGAGACGAAGTTCGCCGCGGCTTTGCCGTACAAATGCCCGTCTTCGCCTTCGGGTTCGTCCCGGCTTTGCCGTACAAATGCCCGTCTTCGCCTTCGGCTTCGACGTGGCAGTCTTCCCCTACGGGTTCGTCCCGGCAAGCCCAACAGACTGGCTTGCCGAGACGAAGTTCGCCGCGGCTTTGCCGCGGCGACCGCAGCCTGGCGGCG
>JAUWQU010000161.1 GCA_030610965.1 Phycisphaerae bacterium | reverse complement strand
CGCCGCCGACGGTGGCGGGCCGCTGCGGATCGACGGGCATTTCTCGGCCGAGCGAATCGAAGACCTGCTCGCCTGCGTGCCGGGCACCGACGAGCTTCGTCGCGGCCTGGCCGGCACGGCCACGGGGCGCGTGTCTCTGGCGGCCGACCGACGCCTGCGAAGGCTCAACGCCTCGGTCAACCTGAAGGACACTCGCATCGACCTCGGGCCGCGATTCCTCAAGGAGGCCGGGCTGGAAGGTCAACTGGCGTTCGAACTGCTCCCGCTGGATGGCCAACCCGCCCCGCGACAGATGACCGGCATCGATACCTCACACCGGCAGGGAACGACCCTGACCGGCCGCTGGCTCAGCCCGCAGGCGGACATGACCTTCAAGTTCCGCTACGCCGCCGATGACGCCAACGCCCTGCTGCCGATCCCGGCCGACGGAACCACGGTGGCCTGGTCCGTGGAGGCCCATGTCAAGGACGCCTCGCAGATCGCCCGCTACTCGCCCGCGCTGGCCGACTTGCTCGCGGGCGCGGCCCTGGGCGGGACGATGGGCTTCACCACCACCGGCCGAACCGACGGGCAAAACCTGCATCTCGATGCCACGTGCGACGCATCAGACCTCTCGCTGGCCTCGCCGGCCGGCGCGCTCACCAACCGCTCCAAACCCTCCGGCACGCCGCTGCGAATCCGCGTCCAGGCCGACGCCGAACTTATGGGCGGCGAACTCTTCGCCAAGATCGGCCGGCTCGACATCGACTACGCCGCCAGCCGGGCCAGCCTGAACGGGTGGGCGATCTGGCCAGGCGAGGTGCTCGGCCCGCTGGCCGAGGCCGGGCCCGACGGCGACCGCGACCGAAAGGCCCGCGCCGATGATTGGCTGCCGATGCGATGCGACCTCGACGCCAACGCATTGCTGGTGCTCGACGGTGGCCTCAGGGCGCTGGCGCCGGAAATCGATTCGTTGCTGACGCGATACGGCGTGACCGGCCGATGCCGGCTGGACCTGACCGCCGACGCCGACGCCAACGGCCTGCAAATGACGGCCGGCCTGGATGCTGCCGACCTCGCCGTCGAATACATCGCGCCCCCGCCGGAGCCAGGTACCAACCACAAGTCCCTGCCGGCGAAGCTGGCAGTTGTGGGTCCGCTGCGAAAACGGGCCAGGACGCCCGCGCTGGTCGAGCTGGACCTCTCGTGCCCGAGGGACCTCGCCAGGCTCCACGTGCATCACCTGCTCGTCCGCGCCCGGCAGGTCCAACTGCTGGTCGGCGGAACCATCGCCCGCCCGGACGAAAGCGCCCCCGCCGGCGCGCCGCCGAAGGTGGACCTCCACGCCTCGCTGTCCACCCCGCGGGCCGAGCCGCTCCAGCAATTCGCCCCGGCCCTGCGGGCCTACGGGCTTTCCGGCGGCTTCCTGCTGGACGTATCTTCGGCTGACCTGGCCACCGGGCGGATCGATCGCGCCATTCTCCGGCTCGACAAGCTCCAGGCCCGCGTCGCGGGCAAGAACGTGCTCGCCGACGGCATGTGCATCGTCGACGGCATCGACGCGGCCGCGCTGCTGAAGGCCCCGGCCTGGGCGGACACCGCGGCAACGACGCAGCCCGCCGCCACGGCCTGGACTATTCCCCTGCCGGATATCGCCCGCGTGCGATGCGAGGCCCTTGAGTTCCGAATCGGCCGCAGCCACGGGTGGCTTGTGGCGGATGTCTCGAACATCCCGCACGCCGCGAAAGGCAATATCCACCTGCTGGCCGAGAGGTTCGACTCGCAGGAGTTGGATAACTGGCTGGCAGAGCCCAACGCACCGAAGGTGGACCCGGTCCGGCCATGGAAGCTCACCGACGCCGAGCACCGCGTCGTCGAAACTCAGGCCCGGCGCCTAGCCTCGTTGATGGCGACGCACCTGGCCGAGGCCGAGCTTACCGCCCGCTTCACCGCCGACAGGTTCCGGACCTACGACAAGTCTGTAATGCTGGCCTACGACGTGCGACACGTGGACTTCTCGGCCAAGGTCGACAAGGGGCGGTTCACCTTGTCCTACACAGGCGGGCTCAACGGCGGGCTGTTGCACGACACCGCCGCCGGCGACCTGACGGACCCCAACAACCCCGTCCAGTGCGAAAGCATCGTCGACAGCATCCTGGCCGAGGACAACATCCAGCCGCAACTCGCCAAGTTCTTCCCGAACAACACCATCAAGGGCTCGTTCAGCAAACGCGAGAAAGCCGTCGCCCCGCTGATCGACCTGCTGGCGGTCAGCCTCGACGCGCGCTGGCCGATCATCCGCGTCGGAACCAACAAGACCGTCGCCATAGAGGGCTCCACTCAGGGCCGGGCCGCGCCGCAGTTCATCGCCAAGATCTTCCCCGGGCTCAACCTTACCAAGTACCCCTACGAGAAAATGACCGCCTTCGCCAACCTCAAGCCGGATGGCATGGTCGAAAACGACATGGTCTTCTCCGGCAAGGCCTACGACCTGTACATGGAAGGCACGACCGACGTCAGCGGCATCGCCCGATACGAGATCGGGCTGATCCTGCTGGGCACGCCCCAGTCGGCCGAGTGGAACCACACGTACCGCCCGGGCCGCATACCACTGCTGAACTTCCAGGCCCGAATCGACGGCGGAAAGATGCACGACGAGCAGGTCTCGTACCTCTGGCCCAACGAGGCCCTGTTCACAATCTTCCTGAAGAACAACATTTTCTACCGTATCTGGCTGGCCGGCGGTAACAATAGGAAGAAGTGACCGAAAATCGGACATCCCGAGACGAGGCCCCGCCGGCCGGCAATACGCAGTCCCGCTGGCTGATGCGGACCGACCGCCTACGGCGGGCCTGGACTCACCTGGCGATATGCCTGCTCGGCTACGCCGGCGCGTGCGCGTTCTGGCAGTATCTCGCCAGCGGGCAATGGACCGACTTTCGCCCGATCGCGTTCTACCGCGACCTGACCGTCCCCCTGGGCGAAATCTTCCGCCATCCGCTGGACGTGCTGACGTATCCCTGGATGATCCTCGTGCTCGGGCTCGGACTCGCCCTGCTGGTGCTCGTGCCCCTTATCCTGGCCGTACTGTATCGCCCCACGATGACCGTGCCCCTCGTCCTCGTGCTCATCCTGCTGGGGCACATGCCCGTGCTGGCCCTGGCCGTCGGGGTGGGCTGCGCGCTTGCCGGGCGGGCCAAGTTCCGCCCGAACATGCCGCAGGCCGCACTGCTGCTGGGCCTGGCGCCGACGATCGCGTATTTCGCCATGTCCGCTCTGGCCGGCATGGACGCAGCCCTGGTGCTGCCGCTCCAGCGATGGGTGCTGTACGCGCCGCTGCTGATCGCCCTGATCTCGGTGGCGGTCCTTGGGGCGCTGATACTGGGCCTGGCGCGGCTGTCGAGTTACCGCACGGCCGCGGTGGTGCCGCTGTTGACGGCCATCCTGGCCGGGCCGGCGGCGCTGTTCTATCTTCAGGTCGGCCCGGACAAACTGAGCTATGCGGTGGTCGTAAACCAGTTGCAGCCGAGCGGATCGATCTTCGACGACGAGGCCCTCAAGCCCTGGAGCCGCCGTCACGACGCCGCGGGCCTCAGCGCCCAGGCCCTTGGCGAACGGGTCCAGGAAGACCTCCGCGCGCGGCGCGCCGCGCTGGTCGACAAGTGCCGGCACTTCATCCGCCGGCACCCAGACAGCCCGCATGCGCCGGCGATACTCTGGCTGCGGGCGCAGGCGATGAGCCAGCAACTCGACGAGAGCGCCCTGGCCGGCGGGCTGATAAAGTACTCTCCGACCTTCGCGCTGCCCGTCTCGGCCGAGGCGTGGCAGGAACTGCGCGAAACCTGCCCCGCCAGCAGGCAGGCGCCCCTGGCCGAGTGGGCACTGGCCGAGCTTGCCCTGCGAAGCATCGCCCGCGGCGAGGACGCCAACACGCAAACCCGCATCGCCGACGAGCGCCTCCACCGCGCCGCCGAAGCGCTCGAGAAGATCGTGGCATACGACACCGAGCGGGTGAAGCTCGACCAACAGGCCCCGCACGAGGTATTCTTCCCGCCGGCCGAGGTGCCCAACCGCGACTACTACCGCGGCGCGCTCGAGGCCGTCCAGCGACTCACCTGGCTGATGAGCCGAAACAAGGTGCTGGACGACCCCAACGCCGCCGCGGCGCTCGGGGCCTACCTCGACATCAACCCAAAGCTGCCGGACTACTACCAGCGGCTCAGCAAACTGCTCGGCGACCCGGACAAGGCCCGTGAACAAACCAGCCTCGGCGACAACCTTAAACTCGCCGTCGCGCTTCAGACGCCCAACGTTTACGAGCGGGCCGAGATGCTCATTACGTTGGCCAGGGATGAGCGGACAGATGCGGCCATTGTCGCCAACTTCGAGCTTGGCAAGCTCGCCATGCGCACGGCCGAGGCGCCTACGATCAGCCTGGTCAAAGGCCTGAAGAACCCCGAGGAATACTTCCGGATCGTCATCGCCGCACCCGACAACCCCTACCGCAACAAGGCCGCCGAACTGCTGGCCAACATCCAGCCCGCCGGCGATAGCGACTGAGCCCTGCCTCGCTTCGGCGAGCAGGGCAACTGCGCAATCATTCCAAACCCGTCGTCCTGCCCCTTGCACGCGCAAACCCGCGCGGGGAAACTTAGCGGCATGAATGCCCAGCCCGACAACCCGGATGCTCCGAAGATACTCATCGCCTCGGCATCCGTCGGCGCCGGCCATAACCAGGCCGCCAACGCCATCGCCGAGACGCTCCGGCTGTCGATGCCCCAAGCCCGCGTCGAGGTGGTCGATACGCTGACATTCGCTCCATGGTGCTTCCGCGCGTACTACGCCGGAGGCTACGCGTTTCTGGTGACAAAGCTGCCGCGGCTCTACGGCTGGGGCTTTCGGATGAACGACCGCCCGCAGGGGCCCCGCCGCAACCTGCGCGAGCACCTGCGGCTGTTTAACGAAAGGCAGTTTCTGCGGCGCTTCGCCAGGCACGTCCGCCGAACGGCGCCGGACCTGATCATCAACACCCACTTTCTCCCCGCGCCCGTGATCGCACGAATGATCCGTCGCGGCCTGTACGCGGGTCCGCAGGTTACGGTCGTCACCGACGTGCTGGTGCATCGTTTCTGGCTGTCGGAGAACGTCGAGCACTGGTTCGTCCCGGCCGAGAGCACGGCCAAGCGGCTGCGGGCGTGGGGGATCGAGCCCGACCGCATCACCGTCAGCGGAATGCCCATCCACCCCAAGTGGACCGAGCCGCTGGACCGCCAGGAGATTCTGGCCAACTGGAACCTGCCCGTGGACCGGCCCGTGGTCCTGCTGGCCGGCGGGGCGGAGTTTACCTGCGGACCCATCGTGCAGATCGCCCGCGACATAGCCCAACGAAGCGGCGACGCGTTCGTGGCCGTGCTGGCCGGGCGAAACAAGGACCTGCTCGGCCGGCTCGCCCAGGCGCCCGAGGCCGGGCGAGACATTGTCGGCATTCCATTTACCGACCGCGTCCACGAGCTTGTTGCCGCATGCACGCTGATGGCCACCAAGGCCGGCGGGCTTTCCACGGCGGAGTGCCTGGCAAAGGGAACGCCGATGGTCCTGCTGAAGCCCGTGCCCGGCCAGGAGGCAGGCAACGCCGAACACTTCGCCCAAAACGGCGCCGCAGTGATAGCCCGCGACGACAACGAGGTCGCCGACGTGGTCGTCCGCCTTCTCACCGACCGCGATCAACTGGCTCGCATGAGCGATGCGGCACGCAGACTCTACCGGCCTGGCGCCCAGACCATAGTCGACACCGTCGGCCGAATGCTGGGGCGGTAAGAAAACCGCAACCACAGAGGCACAGATTCTCTTCGTCTGTTTCTTTTTCCTACTACCTATTACCTACTACCTTCTTCTCGAAGCAGTTCGGCGAGCCGGTCGAGCCCCTTGTCTATCTCCTGGAGGCTTGTGGCGAAGCTGAGGCGCACGCAACGATCCTCGCCGAAGGCGTCGCCGGGCACCAGGGCCACGTTGGCGCTTTCCAGGCAGGCCTTGGCGAAGGTCATGGAGTTGTTGACCTCCACACCCGCGATGCGCCGGCCATAGTGTCGATGCACGTCCGGGAAGCAGTAGAACGCGCCGGTGGGCATCACGCACGTGACGTCCGGCAGGGCGCTTAGCCGCTGGTAAAGGTGCTTGCCGCGCACCTCGAACTCTGCTCGCATGGCCTCGATGGCCTCGGGGGCCTTGGGGTTCGTGTAGGCCTCATACGCCCCGGCCACGGCGAAGCTCACGGGGTTGGTCGTCTCGTGGCTCATCAGGCGGTTGACGGCCCCGATGAAGTCCTTGGGCCCGGCGGCCCATCCAAGTCGCCATCCGGTCATCGAGAACGCCTTGGCCAGGCCGTTGAAGATCACCATCCGGTCCGCCAGGTGCGGCGCCACGGTCGCCATGGAGAAGAACTTCGTCTCGCCGTAGATGAGGTTTTCGTAGATCTCGTCGGAAAAGACGATCAGGTCGGTCTTGCCGATGGCCTCGGCCAGGGCGGCCAGTTCCTGGCGCGTGTATGTGATGCCCGTGGGGTTGCTGGGCGAGTTGAGCACGATGATCTTCGCGTCGCCGGCCATGTCGAGCATCTGCCTGGGCGGGATCTTGAAGCCGCCGGCGGGGCTGGTCGGCATTGCGACGGGCACGCCGCCGGCGAGCTTGACCTGCTCGGGGTAGCTCACCCAGTAGGGCGCGGGGATCAGCACCTTGTCGCCCGGGTTCAGCAGCACCTGGAAAGCGTCGTAGAGCGCGTGCTTTCCGCCGAACGTGACGGCCACCTGCTCGGGCGAGGCCGTCACGCCGTTATCGCGCGCGAGCTTGTCGCAGATAGCCTGCTTGAGGGCCTTGAGTTGGCGGGGGTTGTACTTGGTGTCGCCGGCGTCGAGTGCGGCCTTGGCGGAGTCCTTGATGAACTGCGGCGTGTCGAAATCCGGCTCGCCCGCGCCGAAACTGACCACGTCGATTCCCTCGGCCTTCATCTGCCCGGCCCGCATCGTAATGGCTATTGTCGCGCTGGCGGGTACGCAGCTTATGCGACCGGAAAGCTTCACGCGATGCTCCTCGTCTTCATAAGAAAGCGAGCGCCCGGCCCTACTCGGCGCCGGCCGCCCGCTGTGGTCTACTGGTATCAGCCGCCGGCTCAGTCGGCATTGCCCTTGCTCGGGATGTAACCGACGAGGTCCAGGAACCGCTCGCTGCTGATGAGCGGAATCTTCAGGTTCGCGGCCTGGGTCTTGATCGCCTGATAGCGATTGTAACCCTTCAGCCGCTCCTGGTAGAGATTCCAGGCTTCCTGGGGGTCGGTGTCGTCTGGTTTTCTCGGCCGGCCTGGGGCGTCGCCGAGAACCACGAACGCGGTGTTGACGCTCAGTTCGTTGACCACGGTGCCCCCATAGCGGCGAATGAGTTCCTTAACGGCCTTGTTGCCGGCCGGGGTCGCCTCGCCGGTGCTGTTGAGGTCGAAGTTGCCCTCGACCACGAACCTGTAGTCTCGCAGTGCGTCATAGACCAAGTTGGCCATGATGGCACCAGGGGTGATCGGGTCTTCCTTATCCTGCTTGATGATCCGG
>JAUWQU010000409.1 GCA_030610965.1 Phycisphaerae bacterium | reverse complement strand
CGGCGCCCGCGGCCGCGGCCCCGCCGGCGGCCGGCGCAGGGGCGGGGGCGGCGGACGTGGCAGGGGCGGCGGTGGCGGCGGAGGCATGGGCCGAGGCCAGGCCATGGGCCTTGGGGGCGGCCTTGCGGGGAATCAGTCGCCGCTGACCGACGACGGCGGGGATGAACTGTCTGCCCTGAAGCAGCAAGCTGAGTTCATGGGCCAGCAGATGCAGCAGATGCAGCAGCGAATCCAGGAACTCGAGCAGGAAAAGAAGAATGGCTGAGTTCGTCAATCCATTCAGTGGCATGGCGCCTGACCGGAAACTCAACGACCGCGAGTTGGCACGGGCGATTCGTATGGCGATAGCAGCGGAGCAAGAGGCCATCCACATGTATGAGGCCATGGCCGACGCGTCGGACAATCCCCTGGCGGCGAAGGTGCTCCAGGATGTCGCGGACGAGGAACGAGTCCATGCCGGCGAATTTCAGGAACTCCTTCGACGTCTGCTTCCCGAGGAAGAGCGGTTGCTTCAGCAGGGGTCGGACGAGGTCAAGGAACTAGCCGGCGAAGAGGCAAAACAGAAGGAGTAATGGCGTGGCTGTGAAAGTAGACATGGAACTATGCACGGGCTGTGGCGCCTGCGTCGAAGCATGCCCGGTCGAGGCGATCACGATCCAGAACGACAAGGCCCGGATCGACGCCGAGAAGTGTGTCGAGTGCGGAGTCTGTGAGGGCGAGTGCCCAACGGAAGCGATCTCTCTGCCGGACTGATCCCGGGCGCCGAGGAAAATCATCATGTCACCGAGTGAATGCAACGACAAGATTCGCCTCTCTTTGAGCGACGACAGTGGCGTCCTCCGCTTCGAGGCCTTTGCGATAACAGACGCACCCATGTGTCGGAATGTCGAGAAGAAACTTCAAGCGCATCTGGTCGGGCGTCCGCTGTCCGAGGTCGACATGGGATATCTTCGGAGCCTGACATGCGACGGCGACGGCGCCTGCATGCGGGCCGTGATCCAGGTGATTCAAGAGCACCAGCAACTGTTCATTGGGACGCGCAACGAGAGATGACTGCGATGCCGGCGACAAACAAAGGAAGTGCAGAATGAGAATTGCTGTTTCCAGCGGGAAAGGCGGCACGGGCAAGACCACGGTGGCCACCAACCTTGCCGTTACGGCTTCGAGGGCCGGCCGAAGCGTCGGCTATCTCGACTGCGACGTCGAGGAACCCAACGGGGCGATCTTCCTCAAGCCGCGGATTACGGAGACCCGCCCGGTGAATGTCAGCATTCCCAAGGTGGACCTCCTCAAGTGCAACGGCTGCGGCCAGTGCGGCAAGATATGCCAATACAGCGCCATCATCGCCATGAACAAGGAAGTGCTGGTCTTCCCCGAGCTATGCCACGGCTGCGCCGGGTGCTGGCTGGTCTGCCCAACGGGGGCGATCACCGAATCGCATCGACAGACCGGGCAGTTGGAACTGGGCCTGGCCGGGGACGTGCATTGCGTTGGGGGGCTGCTGAACATCGGCGAGACCATGAGCCCGCCAGTAATCGCCGCCGTCAAAGAGGCCGCACCCGCCGTCGACTTGTTGGTCTTCGATTCCCCGCCCGGCACGTCCTGCCCGGTCATCGAGAGCGTCCGGGACAGCGACTTCGTCTTGCTGGTTACCGAGCCGACCCCCTTCGGCCTCAACGACCTCAAGCTGGCCGTGGAGATGGTTCGAGCCCTCAAGCTGCCCTTCGCCGTCGTTATCAACCGCGCGGATGTCGGTGACGGACAAACCAAACGCTACTGCGAGCACCAGCGTATCGACGTGCTGGCCGAGATTCCCGACGACCGCCAGGTCGCCGAGGCGTACTCCCGCGGCGAGATGGCCTGCGACGTGATACCCAAGTACCGGGGCTTGTATGGCGACCTGCTGACCGAATTGGAAAAGAGAATCACCGCCCATGACAGATAGAGATTGGCAAGCTGAGATTGCCCGAATGCAGGAGCGTGACCGAAAATCGCGAGCCCTTCTCGGCGTCTCGGAGAACGCTGACAAAGCGGAGATTCGCCGCGCGTTTCGCCGCGCCAGCCTTGCTCATCATCCTGACGCGAGCGGCGGCGATGCCGATGCGGTGAGCCGGTTCCATCTGGTTTGCTGTGCGTACAAGTTCATGACCGAGCGGCAGGCATGCGCCGAACTGGATGCACTGAATGAGCCGTCCAGGCCACATACGAATGGCAAGTATAGCCTGGACAATCCCTGGGGCTACTGGTGTTGGTGGCGAGAGAACTACTTTGGCGAATTGGCGTAGGAGACGAACAATGCCCATCTTCGAGTATAGATGCACGAAATGCGAACATGTAACGGCGTTCCTGGAAAAGCCGAACGACCGTCGTCGTCACAAGTGTGAGAAATGCGGGTCGAAGGACACGGAGAAGGCCTTTTCGACGTTTGCGGCCAAGTCCGGAACGTCATCGTCCTCGAATTCGAGCTGTCCGACAGGAACCTGCTCGCTCTCATGATATGACAAAGCAACTGCCGGACAACTTCTATCAACAGATCAAGCCGCGACTCCACAGGCGTATCGGCCGCGAAACACGCTTGGCCAGACGGGTCATGGACCTTGGTTGCGGCTCTTGCGATTTGGTCAGACACTTGGCCGTTGCGTATGGCCAGGATGTCATCGGTGTGGACATCTCCGGGGGCAGTTTCCCCTCGCGACGGCACACGCCGAACGGGAGCCGCTTCCACTGCCTCAGGCGAAACGCAGCCAGCATGAGCTTTGCGGAAGATGGATCGGCCGATGCCGTCGTTAGCATGTGGGCCCTGCATGAAATGGAGAAGCCTCGGGCAATCCTTCGAGAAACGCACCGCGTCCTGCGTCCGGGCGGTGAAATCTTCATCATCGATTTCCCCAGGGACTCCTTGGCCCAGAGGCTCTGGAACGAGGACTACTACCGGCCGGATGAGGCCAAGGCTCTGCTTCAGGAAGCGGGATTCGAGAAAGTGCAACTCCGTCTTATCGAGCAGGGACAGGTGATGTGGGTGCGCGGTTGGAAACCCGCGCACCTGGATACTCAAGCCGAAAAACGAACGTAGATACGGAAAGACCCCATTATGACCGAGTTGTCGCCGAACAGCCGCACCGAAATGCCTGCTGACACATCCCACGCCAAGGCTCGATGGAAAACACCGATTCTCTGCCTTCTGGCCGGGATTCTAATCGGGGCGGGCATCGCGGCATTCGTTGGATGGAAGGCCATGCCCTCGATGATGCTCACGGTTCATGAGAGCAGGTACCCGGACGTGGCCCGCACGTGCGAAGAACTCAAGAAGGCCATCGAAGCTAACGGATGGGAGTGCCCAGCCATCCGGGACATGAACAAATCGATGGCCAAGCATGGCGTGACGTTCGACCCCCCCTATTCGGATCGTGGAGTTGTGCAAGGCGGACTACGCCAAACGCGTTCTTTCGACAAACCCCGAAGTGTCCACGCTCATGCCCTGCGCCTGGGGCGTGTATGAGGGCACCGACGGGAAGGTGTACATCTCCGGGATGAACATGGGGCTGATGGGCAAGATGTTTGGCGGCACGATCGCAGAGGTAATGGGCGGACAAGTGTCCGCGGATGAAAGCAAGATCCTCCAATCGGTCGTAAAGCCATAGACAGGAGCATCCATGAAGGAACTGGTTGTCATCAGCGGCAAGGGCGGCACGGGAAAGACGTCCATCGTCGCGTCGTTCGCGGCCTTGGCCGACAAGGTCGTGCTGGCCGACTGCGACGTGGACGCGGCCGACTTGCACCTGGTGCTCGATCCGAAGGTCGTCCGCCGGGAGAGCTTCTCCGGCGGCAAGCGGGCACGGATCAAGCCCGGCCATTGCACCGCCTGCGGCAAGTGCGAGGAGTTGTGCCGATTCGACGCGATCTACTTCGACGGCCCCGGCAACGGCCGGGTGGACAAGACCTTCCGGATCGACCCCATCGCCTGCGAAGGCTGCGGCGTCTGCGCGTGGTTCTGCTCCGACAAGGCCATCGAGTTCGCTCCGGTCGTCAACGGCGAATGGTACGTCTCGGAAACCCGCCACGGCCCGATGGTCCATGCCAAGCTGGGCATCGCGGAGGAGCACTCCGGCAAGCTGGTCAGCACCGTTCGCAAGGAGGCGGGAACGCTCGCCGAGCAGCGCGGCCTGGAGTTGGTTCTGATCGACGGCTCGCCGGGGATCGGCTGTCCCGTGATCGCCTCCATTACCGGCTCCGATCTCGTGTTGAGCGTAACCGAACCCACGCTCAGTGGCCTGCACGATCTCGGCCGCGTGGCGGATGTGGCCAGGCACTTCGGGATTCCTGGGCTGATCTGCGTCAACAAGTGGGACCTCAACCAGGACATGACCGCCGAGATCGAGAGGCAGGCCCAGCGGCGCGGCCTGGCCGTGGCCGGCAGGGTGCGGTACGACCGGGCAGTGACGGACGCTCAGATCCGCAAGCAATCGGTCATCGAGTATCAGCACAACGGCTGCTCCGAGGACATTCGTGAGGTTTGGAACGCAGTGAGCCGTGAATTGGGCGAGGGCTATGTCCATGGCTGAAACAAGGCGAAGAACCCTGGTCAAGACCGTCACGTGGCGGATGATCGGCATCGTGTGGACATGGATCGGTGCGTACCTGATCCTGCTGTTCACGCTTGGGCTGATCACCCTCAGGAAGGGACACTGGGTCCTCTTCGTCATTGGTTTCTTCTTCCCGATCCTCTGGATTATCGGAGCTTTGCTCCAGCCCACCGC
>JAUWQU010000265.1 GCA_030610965.1 Phycisphaerae bacterium | reverse complement strand
GGCTTGGCGGACGGCAATCGCCGTTTCGGGGGGAGGGCGGAGGCTTCGGCTTCGCCATCGGGCGATGATCCTGCCATAGCGGCCGAGGAGAATCAGGAATGAATGATTGCAGAGAGCCCGGCAACCTGCCCGTGCCGGTTATTATCAGTTCGGTCATGAATGCCTATGGGTTGGTGAGGGCTTTCGGCGAGAAAGGCGTAAGGAGCATCCTTTCCGACCGGCGGTGGGGCCCGGCGAAGTTCTCCAAGTACGTGTCGGAGTGCTGGCACTTGCCGTCGGCCTATCCCACGGATGCGGCGATAGAACGTCTGCTCCAACATGCAAGCCGACACGACGGCCCCATGATGCTGATCCCGTGCAATGAGCCCTGGGTAGTGGCGATCATGGACCGGCGAGAGGAGTTCGAGAAGTTCTTCGCCATCCCCCTGGCCAAGGCGGAGACCGCCCGGCTGGCTCTGACCAAGACCGATATGCACCAGTGGTGCCTGCGGAACGACGTTCGCGTACCAACGAGCTTCTCCTTCGGTGTGGGCGAAGACTGGATGGGCTTCCTGCATTCGATGGAAGGGCATTTCCCGGTCATCGTCAAGCCGGAAACCAAGGGCGTGGGCGACGAAAGCCTCGGCTTCACCACCCGAGTCTTCAAGTCGATGGGCGAGCTGCTGGATTGGGGGCGTTTCCAGGGCAGTAGCGGCCCGTCATGCGCCGTGCTCTGCCAGCACTTCGTGTCCGGGCCACCGACGAGCCTGGTGGCCTATCACGGCTATCGCACGGCGGATGGCCGGACCTTCATGGCCGGCCTGACGAAGCTGAGGATCCAACCGCCAGTCTGCGGCGGATCCACGTCGGCAGGATACCTCCACGGCGATGAGGAATCCCGAGATGCCGCCCTTGACGTCCTGAAGAAGCTCGAATTCGCCGGCCTGTTTGATATTGAGTTCATCCGCGAGCAGGGCACCGGACTGCTCTATTTCATCGAGTTGAACCCCCGGCCTGGCATGCCCAATTACAGCGCTGCCGCCGTCGGGGTTAACTTCCCTTACATAGCCTGCCTGGACCAGGTGGGGATGGCGCCGGCCGAGTCTTCGATTGTCATCGACGGCAAGGGATTGTGGATTAACGGCATGGTGGATTTCATCGCCTATGTGTTTTTCTATCGGGCCATTGGTATGGGGATGAGCCTTCGGGACTGGTGGCGGTCCGTCCGAGGCCAACGGATTCTGGACGTTTACTTCAATCGTGAAGACCCAGCCGTATTCATGGCGGGCATGCGCGACGTTCTTTGTGAATCTTTCCGGCACTTGGGGCCGATGTTGATACGGAAGCTGAAACGACCCTGACAAGTGATACGTGGCGACGCTCCTGGGGCCTTTCGCCGGCCTGTGGGCGTTTGTGTTCGTCAGGGCGCGAGAGGTGTCGATGCCGTCTGATGAAATAAATGTTGTTTGCCCTGTCGGCCCGTCACCGCGGACATCCTGGGCCATGGAGGAACTGCTCGCGCGCGTGGGGGTCCCGTACCGCCTGATCGTGGGCTCCATGGACAAGGCGCCCGACGGGATCGTCCTGGCCATCGGCTGCGACCTGCCACAAGGCGCCGCGGGCCTTCGCCTCGGCGGCCCGGGCGCGATCGATGCGATGGCCCTGGCTCGCCGCCTGGCTGATGGCTCTGCCGGCGAACTTGTCCAGCCCGTCGGCGAGGGGCAATCGGCCCTGCCGATCGACTTGGGCGATGTCTTCGAAGACTGGCTTGGCCGGCGCGAGGAATACGATCCCGCCAAGCATGATGCCAGGGGAAGAATGCGCCTCGACTGTCACGCGTTGACGGCGGCCGGGCTTGGGCAAATGCCATTGGCGGAACTGCTGGCCGACGTGGTCCACGAGGCCCTGGCTCGCCTGGCGCATCGGTCGCACGTGGCTCTGGCCGAGCGGCGAAGCCCCTGGCCCGGCGGGGCGAAGTTCGCCTGTCATCTGTCCCACGACGTCGACAATCTCGGCGGGAGATATCAGACATGGCGCCGCTACGCCGCATCGTCCGTGCGGTATCTCCGCGACCGCCTGGCCGGCAAGGCATTGGCACGGGAGCACTTGGCGCGAATCCGACGGTGGTGGAACGAGCCTGGCGACCCGCAGTACTGCGTGCCCCAACTGCTGGAGTTGGAGGGCAAGTATGGCGCTACCTCGACGTTCTACCTGTTCTGCAACCGCACGGCCTCGACGCGGGGGCAGATGCAGCCGCGGATGTATCGCATCGGCGGCATACTCGCCCGCCAGGCAGTGTCGCTGATTGTCCGCAACGGCTGGGAAGCCGGCGTACACGGAACCTACAGCACCAACACCAACGGGCCGGCGCTGGCCGACCAGAAGCGGCGGCTGGAGGAGGTGGCTGGCGAGGAGATCGCCGGAATCCGCCAGCACTACCTCCGCCTCGCGGTGCCCGAGACCTGGCGGGCCCAGCGGCATGCGGGCTTCGGCTACGACGCCAGTCTGGGCTGGAATGACGACGCGGGCATGCGGGCCGCGACATGCCGGCCTTTCCAGATATGGGACTGTCGGCTGCAATGCACAATCGGCCTTTACGAACTGCCGCTGACCGCCATGGACGGGGCCATGACTCTGCAATTCGGCCAGCCGGAAGCCTGGCTGGACGGGCTTTCGGGTCTGCTGGCCCAGGCCGAGCGTGTGGGCGGCGCCGCCAGTATCCTGCTGCATCCGGACCACATGGACGGCGTGGAGTTCCCAGGCCAGCCGGAGTTCTACAAGGGCCTGCTGGGCCTGCTTAAGAACCGCGGCGCCTTTGCCAGCAATGGCAGGGACATCATCGCGGCCGAGGCGGACCATCGCCGGTTGTTGACAGCGACCTAGAGTTTCAGCTATGGTCACCAGATCATGTGGATGGTCGTACGAACCGCCCGCAAAACCCGGGCGCAAATAAAGCCGATGGCGGTTTCGGACGAAAACTCTATGGAATAACGACTTGTGGTAGAAGCGATCCGCGCAATTATGGCTGTCGTGATATGCCAGCATCCCTGGGCCGTGCGGTCTTTGGTCGAAGCAATCCGGGAAGCGCCATGATCAAAGTGAAGCTGGACAATCAGTACGGCAGGAAGTGGTTTACCAAAGGCCATTGGACCTGCTCCGGCCACACCTTCCGGCAGGAGGCCCTGCTCAAGCAGTCAGAACTGGCCGAATGGCTGGACGCCCGCGACGATGATTTTCCCTGGCCGCAAGGCTTGGAATCCACCAACGGCTTCTTCAGCCTCGTGCGCCATGAGGGCGAGGCGCTTGTCGCCGCGGTCGATCGAGTCCGCAGTATCCCGTTGTTCTACGGCTGCCGAAACGACAGCTTCTTCCTCAGCGATGATGCCGAATGGGTCCGCCAGCAGGTTGGCGACACGGAAATCGACGAGGTGATGAAAGCGGAGTTTCTGCTGACCAAGGCGGTGACGGGCCCCGATACCCTGTACCCGAACGTAAAGCAAGTTCCTGCCGGCTGTTCTATCTCCGTCACCGATCGAGAGGGAAATTGCGAGATTAAGCCTCATCGTTATTGCCTGTTCCCCAGCGGTGACTTGCGGACAGGTCTCGACGAGGACACTGTCTGCGGGGAGATGGACGATCTGCACGAGCGCATTATGGGCCGCCTTATTGCCTATGCAGACGGCCGGCGCATTGTTATACCTCTCAGCGGCGGATACGATTCGCGCCTGCTGGCGGTGATCCTCAAGCGGATGCAATATGACAATGTGACCTGCTTCTCCTACGGGCGGGAGCAGAATCATGAGTCGATGGTTTCCAAGGAGGTCTCGGCGCGTCTGGGCTATCCGTGGCACTTTGTGACGTATACGAACTCCATGTGGAAGGAATGGTTCGAGTCGGATCAGAAACGGCAGTACTACCGCTTTGCTGACGGCCTGTCCGTCGTTCCGCATATCCAGGATCTGCCGGCGGTGCGGGAAATGCGCCGAGAAGACGTCATTCCGGCCGACAGTGTCTTCGCCCCCGGGCACTGCTATGATTTCCCCGCCGGAGACCTGTTTCCGAAGGGGCTCTTCCGGGGGGGAAGCAACTCCCGGCGGTTTGTCGCCTTCAATCTTGACGCTCACTATGCTCAGCAGGACCCGCGCCGGTTCGAGCCTCGGATTCTCGCGGAAATCGAGCGTCGGATGCTCGAGCAACTGGCGGATTACGACATGAATGACAATCTCGGAGCCGTGAGGGCTTTCGAGTCATGGCTTTGGAAAGAGCGCGTATCGAAGTTCGTGACCAATTCCATGCGCGTATACGATTTCTACGGGTACGACTGGTGCATGCCATTCTGGTACAAAGACGTGATGGAGTGGTGGGAGAGAATTCCGCCGGAGTTTCGCGTGAACAAGCGGGCGCATACCCGCTATATGACAGAATGGATCAACGGCCCGCTGGGTTTGCCCGACAGGCATAGGCCCCACGGCCTGCCGTTCAGGTTCCTTCGCTGGATCGTGAAGCGGCTTGGCCTCATGGCTGTGGGCTACCGGCGGATGCTGGCCGGATCGTACGGGCGTCACCCATTGGCTTTTTATGGAATCATGTCGTCCCAGACATTCGAGGAGTTCATGGTCAAGGCCAACAGGACGGGGCGACGAGACATCAACTCCTACCTGGCTGCCGAACGAGTGGGATGGCAGTGATGCGGATGATTGTGTCTCGTCGCAATCGTTCCTTGAGAAGAGGTCCGGATGTTTACGTTTATAGTCGCTTTAGGCGCCCTGGCGATCCTGGCGATCGCGTACCTTGCGGTCTTTCGCGCTGAGGGCCTGTTTGCCTTCTACCTGCTGGGAGTAAACCTGCTCTTGCTGATAGTGGGCATACTGGGTATACCGTGGAAGACCGCGTATACGGGAGCCGTGTTTCCCGTCCTGTTCTTTCCGTGCGTACTGTGGTGGGCACTGGCGAGAAAGGATCCGGACGAGCCGTACCTGCCGCGTCATATCGGCCTGCCGGTCATCCTGATCCTGGCGCTGATCGTGTTCTGGCAACTCAAACACCTTTACGAAGCGCAGTACTTGTCGCCCCGCACCGCCTACGAGTACTACAAATGGATGTACATGATAGCCCGGTGGGCTGCACCGTTCCTCCTGGGCGTGATGTTCCCGATGACGCTGAAGCGAATGCGGCGATTCCTGTTGGCTTCGACCGTCCTGGCCATCGCCATCGCGCTGGTGGTCCTGGTGAGCTACTTTGCGGGACGGCGGGACTTCTCGGACTCTTACGGGGGGAGGTACTCACCGGACGAACGCCTCGGCGCGCTGGGGATTTCCGTCTTCTGCGGGGTCGGCGGGGCCTGCGTGATGGCCTATGTCCTCATGAAGCACCGGCTGCGGGAGCGCCTGTTTCTTGCCGGTGTCGGCGGCTGGATGATCGTGGCGCTTATGGTTTTCGCGATCGTGCTCAGCGGTAGTCGCGGCCCCTTCGTGTCGATAGCCATGACGTTGGTCGTTGTTCTGATGTTGTTCGGAGGGCGGGGGGCCATTCGGCTCGGCATAGGGTTGACTGTCGCCGGCGTCTTGCTGATGCTGGCCTGGGCCTATCTTCCGGCAGGCCCCCTGCAACGTATTTTCGGCGAAGGGATGCTAACCGGCAAGACAGGCCTCGGCCTAAGGTGGCACCTGTTCGTTTCATCCTTCAATATCCTCGATAAGCACATGTTCATGGGGCAGACGCTTGAACTGACCAGCATCATCGGCATCGACTATTCGCACCAGATCACCTCGCAGGTCATGGTGGAGATGGGGCTCCTGGGGCTGGGCGTGTTCCTGGTGGCCCTGGTGCCGACCGTCGCCAAGTGGTTCGCAGCCGGGCTCCGCCGATCGCGCGATGTCGCCGTGTTCGCCGGCCCGATGGCCGTGCTGCTGGCGTTCACGCTCATCCAACGACACATCTCGGGCGAGTTGAGCTCCCTGGATTTCTGGCTGATTATGGGTTTGGTTATGGGTCACAGGCTGAGGGTCGAGCCCGAATATAGCCGGCAGGAACTGCCGGAGCACGCGGATTTCGAGTACGACCAGGCCCTCCAGCCGCTGGGAACCGGA
>JAUWQU010000766.1 GCA_030610965.1 Phycisphaerae bacterium | reverse complement strand
CCCCGCGACGGCGGAACGCGTCGCGCCGTACGTGACGCCTGCGACGCCCGAGACGCGCAACCTGCCCGCCGACGAGGCCCGCCGTGCGCAGGAGGCCGACTGGCTCCACCAGGCGGGCAATAGCCCATCACCGCAGCGCATCGCGAAGGAGATCCGCTGGGCACGCAAGCTGGCGGCGAGAATCCAGGCCGAGGCCGAGGCCACCCCGCCGGACTTCACTGGCGAACTGGCCGAACTCGACGACCTCGCCCGCCAGGCCGCGGCCCTGAAAGGCCCCGACCGCGAACTGTACTTCCGCGTCCGCCAGGTCAAGCGCCGCATCCACTTCAGCAGCCCGGCCGTGAACTTCGACAAGATGCTCTTCGTGGACATGCCCTTCCCTGCCGGCAGGGAATGGCCCCACGAGACCCGCCACCGCCTTGGATACATGGCCGTGCCAGGCGCCCGACTGATGGTGCTGGAAGGGCTCAGCCCCTCGGGCAAGCTGCGACAGATCATGCCCCAGGCGCCGCTGCACGGCTCGTTCTGGAGGCCGGACGTCTCGTGGGACGGCCAAAGCGTGCTGTTCTGCTTCAAGCCGCACAACGAGAAGTCGTTCCACCTATACCGCATCGACGCCGACGGCCCGCGCCTGGCCCAGCTCACCGACGGGCGGTACGACGACTTCGACCCGATCTGGCTGCCGGACGGGCACATCATGTTCTCGACCACGCGCGGGCACACCTACGTCCGCTGCATGCCGCCGACGAACGCCTACGTGCTGGCCCGCTGTGACGGCGACGGGCGGAACGTGTACCTCATCTCGGCCAACAACGAGCCGGACTACCTGCCATCGGTGCTCGACGACGGCAGGGTGGTCTACACGCGATGGGAGTACACCGACAAGCCGCTCTGGCGGTGCGCGGGGCTGTGGGCCGTACACCCCGACGGCACGCAGGTCAACACGCTGTGGGGCAACCAGAGCGTCTGGCCGGACCTGCTCAAGGACGCGCGCGGCATCCCGGGCAGCAAGCGAATAATGTTCACCGGCAGCGCCCACCACAATTGGTTCGCCGGGTCGGTGGGCATCATCGACCCCGAACGCGGCTTCAACTTCCCCGACGGGCTTAGCAAGGTCACCGCCGACGTGCCCTGGCCGGAAAGCGGCAACGGGCCGACGGACCCGATCGAGTCGGCGAGCTACCATGCTTCGGGTAAGTATGCGGCCTACTACTCGCCCTACCCCCTCAGCGAGAAGGACTTTCTCGTCTCGGCCAACCGCGGCGGCAAGTTCGTGCTGTACCTGATGGACGTCGAGGGCAACCGCGAGCTTATATACGAGGGCGTCTACAACATCTTCCACGCCATGCCCTTACGGGCGCGCCCCCGCCCGGCGGTGCTGCCGGACAAGGTCGCATGGCCCACCGTCGCCAATCGCCAGGAGCCCAAGGGCGGCGTGATATACAGCCCCAACGTCTACCTGGGCGCGCCGCCGGAACTGGCGGGCAAGGCCCGGCGCCTGCGCGTGCTGACCATCGAGCACAAGACGTACACCTACTGGTTCAAGAGGCCCTACCTGTCGACCGGGCCGGTCGTCTCGGGCGTGCAGTCAGAGGGAGTCAAACGCGTGCTGGGCACCGTGCCGATCAGCCCGGACGGCTCGGTGGCCTTCAACGCGCCGGCCGGCGTGGCGATCCACTTCCAACTGCTGGACGAGAACTACCGCGCCCTGCACACCATGCGGAGCTTCGCCAGCCTCATGCCCGGCGAGTTTCGCGGTTGCCAGGGCTGCCACGAACTGCACAGCACCACCCCGGCCAACGACGGCCTGTACACCGCCATTGCCCATGCGCCCAGCGATATCACGCCGCCGCCGTGGGGCCGCGACACGGTCAGCTACGCCCGCTACGTCAGGCCGATGCTGGACCGCTACTGCGCCAAGTGCCACCAGGGCGAAGGCAAGGGCCGCGCGAAGGTCGACTTCACGCCTCGTGCGGGGCTGCTTGGCTTCGACGAGACATACTGGCTCTTCACGGGCCGACCGACTTGGGGCAAGCCCTACAAATTGCCAAAGGACCCGCCGCCGGGCTTCGGCATCGCGGACATGATAATGGTCGAGGGCTTCGGCACGCACGACCCCGCCGCCTACAAGACGACCAAGCCCATGACCCTCCTGTCCTACCGCAGCCGGCTTATCGAGCGAGTCTCCAGCGGCAAGCACCACGGCGTGAAGATCGACGCCGTGAGCCTGCGCAAGCTCATCGCCTGGGTGGACACGATGTGCCCCTACCGAGGGGACGAGGAAGTCCGCCGGATCGACGACCCGATCTTCCAGGGAGTCCAGTGGCTGGCCATTCCGCCCAAGGTCCGCACCGCCCCGCGCATCGTCCGCCCCGGCCCGGTAGACTGATTTTCTTGGCCGGCGCGCTACTGGGCCGCGGCGGACCCATGACTCTCTTGCCCCAAGCGTTCACCGGATCACGTGAACTGCGGTATCTTCATGTTCGCGCCATCCTTCAGGGCCGACTGGTGTGACACGATGCCCGCGACGGTCATGTTCAAGGCCAGCACGATATCCACCAGCGGCTTGCGGTCTTCCAGGATGGCCGAGACGAACTCCTCGGTAAGGTGGCCGTGCGACCCGCCGTGCCCGCCCGGCGCGCCCTTCGGCGGCAGGGGCGGCCGGGCGAGGGCGGGCAGTTTCTTCTCGGCACCCCTGTACTTGGGTCCCCCCATAGCGCCG
>JAUWQU010000294.1 GCA_030610965.1 Phycisphaerae bacterium | reverse complement strand
TGCGTTCATCTGCGTCCCCTGCGGATGATCCGTGCGTCGTTTTGTTGTTTCCCTATCCTTCCTTTGCTCTCTGCGTTCTCTGCGCCTCTGCGGTAAGAAGTAGATCACCGCGATTTTTCTTGAAAACGGCGCGCCGTTACCGTTTCTTGGAGCGAGAGGAGGCTGGACGCCGCACGATGGAATCGTACTTCGCCAGTCAGGCCGCCGCAAATATCGCCGCATACCGTGCGCGCGAATCGGTCCTCTACAATCTCCGCGACGCCCTGGAACCCGCCGCAAAGTGGGACGATTTTCTGGCCGAACTGGAGCATCGCGGCCTGCCCGAGGCGCGCGTCCGGCAGATCGTCGATGTTCCCGTTCCGATGGACCTGCATCTGCACTCCAGCGCGAGCGACGGCCAGGTGCCGCCCGCCAAACTCGCCTGGCTCGCGCGGGCCATCGGCCTCGAGACCATCGCGCTGGCGGACCACGACAGCGTCGCCGGCGTGCGGACCCTTTACGGCGAAGCGACGTTGCTGGGTCTGGCGGCCGTGCCGGCCGTCGAACTCTCCACCGCCCAGGCCGGCCTCGAAATCCTCGTCTATTTTCCCGACGCCGGCCGATTCTTCGCTTTCCTCACCACGCGCCGGGGCGAGCGGTTTCTGAAGTACCTCGACGGGAAACAGGCCGAGGTCCACGAGGCCACCCTGAAGATAGTCGAGAGCGTCAACCGCTGGCTCCGACGCCAGGGCGTCCCGGCCGACCGGAAGATCACGTGTGAGGAACTCGACGCCTGGTTCGGCGGCGCCAAGCCGTACTACCCCGGCACGGTGGCGGTGCTGGGTCTGGCGCGCCTCGACGAGGGCCTGCGCGTGAAACTCGGCATCCGCGACCCCCGCGCGTTCAACACGAAAGTCGTCACGCCGGCGCTGAAGCGCCTGGGCCTCGCCGGCGCCGGCCGCGCCGACGTCGAGGAAGCCGCCGCCGACGTCCGCAAGCAACTCGCCTCGCTCCGCGCGTCGCGCGCCGGCGCCGTCGCGATCCTCAGCCATCCGAAGGAACTCGTCACGAAAGGCAAGATGACGCTCGGCCGGGTCGCCAGGACGATCGAGTATCTCGTGGAGGAACTCGGGCTGGACGGCGTGGAGGTCGGCTGCTCGCGCGACGACGAGGCCGACGTCCGCGTCTGGCTCGAAATCGTCGAGGAAACGAACGCCAAGATCCGCGACGGGAAACTCTCGGCGCCCGGCCCGCTCCTGGTCGCCAGTTACTCGTCCGACTTTCACGTCCTCGCGCCGGGCCGGGCGACCGGAGAGATCACGCTCGGCTTCGGGGTGCTCGACGAGCGGCCGGCGCATCAGCGGGGGAACCTCAGGCCGCAGACCGGGCCGGAGGAATTGCTCGAGGCGATGCGGCGGCGCGCCGCCCTGCGCCGCAAGGACTAGCAACGTGCTGTCGTTCTTGATCGTGTGGCACGGCGGGCCTTGCTTGCCACGCCGTAGCCCGAAGGGCGAAGGCGGGCGCGGCGCTCGCCGTTTAAGCCCCCCGCTCGCCAAATAAAACGCGGCATCCCGCCGGGACGCCGCGTAGGATTCAATCGCCTGCTCCGTCCGGAGTCGAAAGGGCAGGGCCCACCAAGCGAAGCCCTGTAGCGCAATGCTACAGGGCCTTCGCACCAACCTTCGCTTCGTACCAGCCGCGGAACGTCACCGTAACCCACCCGTACGCCAGGCCCACCGCACACGCCACCACCTCCGGCACGACGGCGGTCTTGTAACCCGCGACGGTGTGCTCGTAGTTCAGAAGCCCCATGATGCCGAAGAACACGCCAGCTCCGATGAACCAGGCCGGGATGAGGTTGAGACCCGGAACCTTTTCCATGCTGATGATGGGAACCACGATGATCAGGACGGCTATCGCATAACCCCAGTAAAAGTCCATGCCCACGTCGACTGCCAGGTAATCGCCCAACTCGAAGATGACGATCGAGGCCGCGATGCCCCCGATATACCCAGCCAGAACTTTCAGGGCCGTCTTGACCTTGCACCCAGCCAGGAAATACATCGCCCAGGCCTGAAACGCAATCCACGTGGCCAGGCCGCCCTCGCCGACGCCGAGCGTCTTGATGAAGGGCGCAAGCAACATCATGCTGGCCGCCTGAATCGCAACGAAGATCGGGATGACGATGAACTTTCCGAAAGGCATGGACAGCTCCTAACAGGTTCGTGATATACGGGTTCCGCGGACCACAAGGCTCAGGAAGAATCCCCTCTAACAGCAACAAGGTGCTCCGTTCGCCTGGGGCCGACTCACAGAGCACCTTTTAGCCGCCCCCCGCGCGCCCCGTCAAGACTTATCCGCAAAACCCCGCGGGGCTCGCTCAGGACTCAAGCAGATACCGGAGTATCGGATGCAGGTTGTCGGCGGCATCTGCCACGAGGGCCGCCTGTTTGCCGAGGGGAAGTGGGAGGAGCCGACCACACGGCACGTCTTGCCGCACATGCAACTCCGTGCGCCATCGCCTGTCTGTCAATAGCCTCTCCATCGTGTTCTTCAGCATCAGGGCAAAGGCGTCTCGCGAGCCCTTATCCAGGGCGTGCGCTTCGACCAGTACCAGCTCATCGGCCCGCGCGATGTGCTGCCCTTTGAAGGGGCTCTTCGGGTCGTGATACCAGGCTCGCCTGCATCCCACGAGAACACCCTTCGCTACAGCAGCCATCTCCACGACATGGCGGAAACCGTCCACCCCCGTCTTGCAGAGCCTGCGCGCGAGGTGGTTCCTCGAGTTGAGCACGGTCACGGCAAGGCCGCGCGGCTGATAGAAGACCGTGGCGTGCCACGACCGGTGCGATGGTTCGCCGCCAATGTTGAACCAGAGGCCTCGGCCCGGCTTGGCGGAGGGTTCTCCGAACTTCCACTGTTGCGGACGGGATTGAGCGTAGAGGTGTGCGATGCGCTTGACAGGCGAGCGCTTCGCGAGCGCAACGGCAAAGGCGCGCAGTCGCTTCTTGCTCTGGGGCAGCAGCGCGCGGCGTTCTTCCTCAGGCAAGTTGGGGAAGTCGAAATCAACGGCGTCCAGGCGCTCGAACTCGGTCATGTTCTGATTCTCCAAGTATGAGAGCCAATGACTCAGCAGAAGGTGGCTGACCTGGTCCCTGGCGGGGATATCCGTCTTGGCGCGTCTGAGCATGCGGTAGAGTTCGTGCCAGGAAGTGCAGATAGTTCTGTAGCTTCCAGGGATCCAGCCGACGGCCTTCGCGTGGGCCTTGATCTGGCCGCTCGTGATCCTCGGACCGACCTTCCCTTCGACCAAAATGGTCCACGTGTCCGCAAAGATCCATGCATCGGGGCGGCCGGCCTCGACCTTGAGCGACGTCTCGGCCAGCTCGGTCTCGCCCCCAGTGACCCCCAGGACGACCCGGTTTCGCGCTGTTCCTGCCAGGACGGGCCTTCGCTGAAGCGAGAAGGCGACATCGCCGGACGGCCGAAGCTTCAGCTTCTTGAGCAGCGCCGCCAACACGGCCTTGCGGTCACAGTGTTCCAGGACGGTAATCAGGGACTTCGTCAGATTGTTCTCCAATTGCCTACGAGCCACCTGACCATCACCGGATGGCCCCCGGAACCAGTAGAATATGTTTCGCGTCACATCCCGCACGAACTCACCTCCGTCCAAAGCCGGAGAATGACCGTTCGATCATCCCTAACGACAATCACGCACGTAATAAAGCGTGACTACAGGGGAAACAAGGGCTTCTGGCGCTCTCTAGGCGGCCAGAACGTGCCGACGACGAGCCACTCGTTGAAGGGATGGCGAGTACCCATGAAGAATCGCGTGTCCCTGTCCTCGCGGCATACCTCTTCGAGGAACTTCTGGCGAACACTCTTCACCGCGGCTTCCTCGGAGCGCTTGCTGTCCAGTTCTTTCAGGAAAAGAACGCCGAGCTCCCAGTCTTCGTTCATGACCTGATGAGGCTTGTCGCTGTCCTCGCACTCGAAGACATACTGGAACTTGTACGGGATTTTCCGCAACGGCTTCTGCTCGCCGAAGAGCCGCATCTGCGACCACAATGCCTTGTGCTTGGCTGGCCACTCCCGTTCGACCGGTGTGATCTTCAAATCCAGCACTCTCTTGGGCCGCACGATGCCAAACGATGTGCGCTGGGATTCGTAAAGCGATTCCAGCTGCTTGACGGTGTGATGTGGCAGCCGGTCGATGATCGCCCTGCGCTCGAGCCAGTCGTCCTTAGTCGAGAGCGGTTCGCCTAGGATTCGGATAGTCGAGAGGTCGGGCTCGCGGCTCTCCGCTCGCTGGTCCGTGCCGTACCCCCAGGGCGCCAGTGCCACCTCGATCCACTGCCACTTCCTGAACTTCTGGTGCTCCGGCCGATATCGATAGTCTATGGGGTACAGACGGACCCATTGGCCCGACTCGGTGATCCCCGCCGTGCACACCGTCTCCCGGTATTCGCGCGAGGGATATGGATACGTCATAACGGTAATCAAGACCTTGGTGAGTTCAAAGCCCGGCCTCATCCACTTCCCCCGAGATGGCGCACGGGCAGGGCTGCTACTTGGGCGACTGCCTTCGCCAAGCGACTGCGGTGGCACTGCTGCGGGTTGGCTTCCACGCACATCAAGGCGGCGGGCCTTCCGCTCATAAGCCCCGCGACCTTGTTTACCGTCTCGGCTTCGCGCGGGAGCGTCTCGCGCTCGTACCGGGCGAAGAGAGCCTCGTAGTCCGCCGGGCCTTCCAGGTTCCGCCGGAGTTCGGGACGGATGCCGAGTTGTGGGAAGTGAACGTACTCGATCTCGACCCTGCCGCTCAGGCGGTCGAGGGTTGACTTGTGAAAGCCATATCGCCTGGCGACAGGGTTGTTCCGCACGTCAATGAGACGCCGAATGCCAGACAGCATGAGCATGTTCAGAAAACCGTCGACCTGCCATCCTTCATAGCCGACGGTGTGCACCGCTGCCGGTGCCGCCGGTCGTGTGCAGAGCCTTCGAATGCTGCTGTTCGCCGTAAACCAGGGGAATCCCTCGTAGACGTAGTCCGTAAGGACACCAGGTTTCTTTTCCGCGAATCGCGCCACGACCCTAACGGCGTCATCCAGAAGTCGCCTAGGCAGATCGGCCGTAGGACTCGGCACATCTGCGACGAGGCACCAGAAGTTATCTTTCTCGGTCAAGTAACCGTCTTGGACCAGGGCCCCGACCTCTCGATAAAGGCAGAATGAGAAGGGGCCATACCGATAGGGCAGGAACTGGTAGAATGCTGCGCCGCCACCCGAGGGCATCTCGTGCGCCAGCAGAAACGCCCACTTCGTCAGCTCGAAGCGCGCCACGGGCCGCCCAGCCCGCTCAATCATGAAAAGCAAGCATTTCTGCCTGTTCAGCATTGGTCCGCCCCTGCCGATCCCGGCTCCGGCGCCAGTCCGCCTACTCCATCATAAGGTATCGGCCTGCAATGCCTCAACACTTGTGTGCGACAAGCGGTTCCGTCCACGTCTACTTGACCCTGATACGCAAAACATGCAAGGAAATTGCTTGCCTCGCGGTTCATCATCAAGTCCGCGACCCAAGGTCTGTCCGCGTCCGGCCTTCTCCCACGTCGTTATCTGCTTGCCACAGTGACGGCATTTGCGCCTGCAGACGATCCGGCCACCTAAGGCTGGGCGGGTGTCAATGACGCGGCTTGCCCGCCGCAGGAGGGTTTACCCGCCCCTGGCGGGCCGCAATCGAAAATGCCTCCCCAGTTACCCAGTTACCCA
>JAUWQU010000599.1 GCA_030610965.1 Phycisphaerae bacterium | reverse complement strand
GCTGGGGCTGGCGAAGAATTGCTGGCCGTCAGGCGCGAATGTGAGCCTCAGCTTTCGGTACGCCCGGGAGGGGCCTCGTCTCTTCGTTGCGAAGCCGCTGAGAGCCGGGAGGTATACAGGCCCGCCATAGGCGGGGCGCCTGGGGGGCTTCAGCCCCAGTTGAGGAGCGTAAAAAGACGAGCCGCCCTGAAGGGGCGCAGTAAAAGCCGAGCGAATAGGAGCCGAAGGGGAGGAAGTCCACCAAATACTCACGATGGAGAAAAAGATGGTCCACAAGGTCGGCATTGTGATGAATGGCGTTACGGGGCGCATGGGAACGAACCAGCACCTGATGCGCTCGATTATCGAGATTATCAAGCAGGGCGGGGTGAAGATCGGCCCCGGCTCCGGGACGGGCAAGGATGGCGACGTGATCGTGCCCGATCCTACGCTCGTCGGGCGGAACCCGGACAAGCTCAAGCGGCTCGTCGAGATGTCGGGCATCGAGAAATGGACGACGGACGTCGACGAAGCACTCGACGATCCCGATAATGTGATCTACTTCGACGCCCAGACAACCGACCGCCGCTTCGACGCCGTCATGCACGCCATCGAAAAGGGCAAACACATATACTGCGAGAAGCCGACGGCGCTCACGCTCGAGCGGGCATGCGCTCTCCATCATGCCGCTGAGAAGGCGGGTGTCAAGCACGGCGTCGTGCAGGATAAACTGTGGCTGCCGGGGCTGCTCAAGCTGAAGGAACTCAGGGAAAGCGGCTTCTTCGGCAGGATACTGTCCGTCCGCGGAGAGTTCGGCTACTGGGTCTTCGAGGGCGATCGAGTCGCCGCTCAGCGGCCGTCGTGGAATTACCGCAAGGAAGACGGCGGCGGCATCATTATGGATATGCTCTGCCACTGGCGATACGTGCTGGACAATTTCTTCGGCAGCGTTCGGGCCATGACCTGCCTGGGGGCGAGGCATATCCACAAGCGCTGGGACGAAGCCGGCGAGCCGTACGAGGCCACCGCCGAGGATGCCGCGTTCACCACCTTCGAGCTGGATGGCGACATCGTCGCCCACTTCAATTCATCCTGGGCGGTCCGCGTCCGGCGCGATGACCTGCTGGTCCTTCAGGTCGACGGCACCGAAGGCACCGCCGTCGCAGGACTGCGCCAGTGCCGGACGCAGTCATACGCCGAAACCGCCAAGCCTGTCTGGAATCCCGACGTCGAACAGCCGATTGACTTCTACGAGGGCTGGAAGCTCGTTTCCGACGCCGCCGAATACCCCAACGCCTTCAAGGCCCAGTGGGAGCTTTTCCTGCGACACGTGGTGAACGACGAGCCGTTCCGCTGGAGCCTGCTGGAAGGCGCCAAGGGGGTGCAACTGGCCGAGCTCGGATTCCGATCATGGCAGGAGCGCCGGTGGGTTGACGTGCCTGGGTTGAAGTGACCCGGCCCCACATACTAATGCATTAGCAACAGGGCCGCGTCGTGCGCGAACGGCGGGCATTTCAGCTTAACTGAGCCCTTCTGCTGTTCGCCTTCGACAGCTTCATCGAAGACGCCGCCCTCGGGCGAGAACCATCGGGCGCGGTAAGCTCCGGGCTTCGCGCCCAGTTCGATCTCGGCCTCGCCCAGAGATTCTCCGGCGAAGTACACCCAGATGTGTGAGCCGGACCTCGCGGCGAATGCCGTCACGCCGTTCGGCATCGACAGCACCGCCGAATCGTCAGGCTTGAAGTGCTCCGGCGGCAGTTGACGCAGGAACTTCGCCAGCGGCGCGAGCATTTCGGTGCGGGCGCGCAGTGCATCGGCCGTCGAGCATTCGGGCCGGAAGGATATCCCCCTGCCGCGCACGGCGCTGCTCCACGCGGCCCGGCGTATCGCCGCCGCATTGCCCGGGGCCGCTATCTGAACGCACGGCTTGTCGATCTTGCCGCCTGCAAAACTCGGCGGCACATTGGCGACGTCAATGCCCGCAAGCCTGAAATAGGGAGCAGCGCCCGACGCCGGCGACAGGCTCACGAGCAGCCAGGGCGGGGCGTTTGCATGAATGAGCTTCGCGTGCTGCTTCGCCCAGCGCCGCCCGAAGGGCACCGCTGCCCGGTCGTAGTTCAGCCTGTTGCTCAAGTCGATCGCCACGTTGCCGCGCCCGGCGGCGCGTGCGGCGAGATAACTCAGATAAAGTTTCTGAGCCGCTTCGTTGGCTACGAGCGTCAGGTCGTAGAAGATCGGCGTCGCTTCCTCGGCATCGATGGGGCCACCGTTGACCGCGTTGAAGGGATGCCGCCCCCAGTTCGGCCTGCGGAGGTCGTCTTCGTCGAAGGCGGCGAGCTCGATGGTAACGCCGGCCTCGGCCGCCTCGTCGAGCACTGCATCGAGCGCGTCCCAATAGCGAAGCTCGAACCGCGTCAGATCGAACTTGCCGTCCGGCCGTATTTGCCATGGTGACAGCTCGGGGTGGGCCTTTATCACCGCGGGATTGCACGGCTCGATAAGCTTCAGCCGCAGCTTGTTGACTTTCGACCTTGCCATGGCGGCGAAGAGCTTCTTCCAGGCTTCGGGCGTGTTGCGCGGCGAGCCGTTCGCGGCGGGGCGCCACAGGCTTGTCGTGCCGACCTCGATGGGAACGAGTCCGGCGAAGCAGCCGGGCCGCTCCGCATGCGCCGCCGGCGGGCCGGGGCGTTTCGATTCGATGCACTCGACCACTCCATGCCGCGTTCTGACGGCTTCGCCTGAGATAATGCTGATGGTATACGACCACTCGCCTGCCTCCGATGGCGCTATCCGCACCTTCCACTTGCCGGCGCCGGCGTAGAAACCCGGCACGTGGACGGCGGCTTTCGACGGGGACACGAAATCACAGCCCACGGTGATGCTCGTGAACGGATTCGCATTCGCGGGCGGCTCTTGCAGCGGCAGTTCGATTTCGTGCAGCTTCCAGCGCTCGACCTTCGGGATCGCGCCTTCGCCGACGGCCGGCGTCCTTGCGCTTTCAGCCGTGATGCCGTAGCGGGCGAGCGAGATAATAGCGTTGCGACGCGCGGTTGCGTCGCCGTCCTTGATGAGCGTTTCGAGCGCGGGCTGCGCTTTCGGTTCGCCGATCATTCCGAGCGAGGTGGCGGCAATCCGGCGCACGCCGGGGTCTTTGTCTTTCGCCGCACGAGCGAGCGGCCCGAGCGCGAGCGGGCTGCCGAGTTCGCCCAGCACCTCGGCTGCCCAGTATCGGACGCGGACGTTCTCGGAATCCAGTTCGCGGGCGAGAGCGTCGATGGCCTCGGTGCCGAGGGTGCTCAGGCTGACGCGAGCCTTGGCGGCGAGTTCGTGGTCGGGGTCTCCGAGCACTCGGCAGAGCGCGGGCGCGGCGTCGGCGGCCTTGATCTCGCCCAGCGCCCACGCGGCGCAGCGCCGGGCCTCGATATTGCCGCCGCCGAGCACGGCTATGAGCGCCTCGGTTGACGGCTTGCCGATGGCCTTCAGGGCGACGGCCGCCTT
>JAUWQU010000607.1 GCA_030610965.1 Phycisphaerae bacterium | reverse complement strand
CGCCGCCTGGGACGGCAAAGGCGACTTCCTGTCCGGCAACTTCGCCGAGGCGTCGCACAACTTTACCGAGATGATGCTGGCCCTGGCCGTGCTGGACCTGCCCTTCGAGGCCGGCGAGCATGAGGTGACTCAGGACGGCGGCTCGATGACGGTCACGCCGTCGGGCAACGCCATCTTCTTCCACGAGGAAATCAACGAGGCCGGCAGCGTCCCCAAGGCCCAGCCCATCCTCGTCAGCCAGAACTACTACCGCGCCGGCCAGCGATACAAGCACGTCGACGCCGAGCAGGTGGACAACTTCGTCACCGAGGAGTTCCTCGTCGGCGAGGTCTACGCCTGCCACGTGGTGGTGACCAATCCCACCAGCATCCGGCGAAAGCTCCAGGTACTCGTCCAGTCGCCGCGCGGGGCCATCCCCGTCAAGGGCGGGCGGTACACCAAGGCGTTCTACATCGAGCTCGAGCCGTACCGCACGCAGACGTTCGATTACTTCTTCTACTTCCCGCAAGCGGGGAAGTTCGACCACTTCCCCGTTCACGTCGCACGCCGCGGCGAGCTGGTGGGCTTCGCGAAGGCCTCAACGCTCAACGTGGTGGGCGAGCTCACCAAGGTCGATAAGACGAGCTGGGACTTCATCAGCCAGAACGGCTCGGACGCCGATGTGCTGGCGTTCCTCAAGGACAACAACCTCGGCCGGGTGAAGCTCGACAAGATCGCCTGGCGCATGAAGGACCGCGAGATGTTCGACGCGGTGACAAGTCTGCTGGCGGCCCGGCACGTCTACGACATGGCGCTCTGGTCGTACTCGATCAAGCACAACGCAACCGACCTCATCGGCCAGTACCTGCCGTACCGCGGCGACTTCGTCCCGAGGTGCGGCGCCTGGCTCCAGTCGCCGCTGCTGACGATCCAGCCTGTCTTCCGCAAGACATACCAGCACATGGAATACTGGCCGCTGGTCAACGCCCGCGCCCACCTGTTCGGGCCCAAGCGGAAGATCCTCGTGCCGCAGTTCTTCCAGCAGTACACCCGCCTGCTGGCGGCCCTGCGATACAAGGCCGAGCTCGACGACCATGACGAGATGGGCCTGACGTACTACCTGCTCCTCCAGGACCGCGTGGCGGAGGGCATGGCCATGTTCGCCCAGGTCAACGCCGACAACCTTCCCGAGCGGATGCAGCACGACTACTTCACGGCCTACCTGGACTTCTACGGCGACAAGCCGACCAAGGCCCGCGACATCGCCGCCAAGTACGCCAAGCACCCGGTCGAGCGGTGGCGCGAGCTGTTCGCGGCCGTGGTGGCGCAGGTCGATGAGATCGAGGGCAAGGCCCCGGCCGTGGTCGACGACAAGAGCCGTGACGAGAAGCAGACCAAGCTCGCCGCTTCCGAGCAGACGTTCGAGTTCAAGGTCGAGGCCCGCAAGATCGAGTTGACGTACCAGAACATCACCGCCGTCCGGGTCAACTACTACCTGATGGACATCGAGCAGATGTTCTCCAGCCAGCCGTTCGTGGCCGACCGCGGCGAGCAGTTCGCGTACATCCAGCCGAACTTCACACAGGAAGTAAAGCTCTCGGCCAAGGCTGTGGCCTCCTCGATCGCCATGCCGGCCGAGCTTGCCAATCGCAACGTCATGGTCGAGGTCGTCGCCGGCGGCAAGACGCGGACGCATGCGTACTATTCCAATTCGCTGGTCGTCCAGGTGATGGAGAATTACGGCCAGCTTCGCGTGACCGGCAAGGCCGACAACAAGCCGCTGGCGAAGGTGTATGTGAAGATCTACGCCCGAATGCGAGGCGGGCAGGTGGAGTTCTACAAGGACGGCTACACCGACCTGCGAGGGCGGTTCGACTTCACGTCGCTGAACACCAACCAGTTGGCCGGCGTCGACAAGTTCGCCATCCTGATGCTCAGTGCCGAAAACGGCTCGACCGTGCGAGAAGCTGCCCCGCCGAAGCAATAACACGACCGATCCGTCACGCCCCGGCAGGTCTCAGGCCCGCCGGGGCGCTGGCGGCCGCCGGTGCCAACCTGGGCTGGCGCCGACCCGTCCGTGAGGGACCACCCCGGCGAGGCCAGTTTGCTGCTGGCGACCATCACTTAGCCCTTGACGAGGGCGTACGCGATCCAGGCAAAGACCGCCAGGACGATGACGCCCGTGGGCGAGCCGCTCACGAACACCGCGAAGACCCCAAGCAGCAGCGACAAGATCAAAATGCCCCCGATAGGCGGAACGGGCGGGGCTCTGGCGCGTGAGGCCGCTCTGTTCCGCCGGCGCTGGGCAGCTTCAAGCTCGCGCCGAGTCCTTGACCGAATTCCGATTTGGTTTCTCGGTCCGCTGCGCTATGATTAACTGCTTAAGTATAAGGTGCCGCTCTACGTTCCCGCCTTTGGAGGTTCGATCTGCTTAATCGTGCTCGTGCTGGATGGTCTAGGCACTTTTGAAAGGGCAGGACGATGAAGGCGAAGGTTATTGGGGCGGTGGTGGTTGTGCTGGCGGTCGTGGTCTGCGCAAGCGGCCTGGTCCAGTGCCCGGCTCAAGCGGCCGACCCGCTGATCCAGCAGGTCATCGGCCAATTGGACGCCGGCAGCTACCAGGGCTTCATGAACAACGACCTGTACACTCACGCCGGCGACAACCGCGGCTTCGAGTACAATAGCGGCGCCGGCCAGTACCAGCCCTCCGCGCAGCACGACCTGGCCCGCGACAATATTCTGAGCCATTTCAACTCGCTGGGCCTTACAAGCTCGCTTGACCCGTTCACCTTCTCCAACTACGCCGGCGCCAACAACGTCATCGGGGTACTACCGGGCGTAACCAATCCGACCCAGTACGTCGTCATCGGCGGCCACTATGACTCGGTCCGGAACCCCGGCGCCGACGACAACGCATCGGGCGTCGCCGGCGTCATGGAAGCGGCCCGCGTCATGAGCCAGTACGACTTCGACACATCCATCATGTTCGTCGCGTGGGACGCCGAAGAAAGGGGCCTGAAAGGTGCGTACGACTGGGTGAACACCAACGGCGTGTCTTCGATCGTCGGCGTGTTCAATCTGGACATGCTTGCCTACAACGGTGACGACTTGGATATCGCCAATGTGTATGGCACGAACGACTGGACCGCCGCCATGACGGCGGCCGCGACAGAATACGTCCCCAACCTGACGATCTGGAACCTCGGCTCGGGCAAGAGCTGGTCGGACCACTGGCCTTTCGAGAGAAACGGCGTATTCGCCGGCGGGATCATCGAGAACGGCAACAACCCTTACTACCACACAGCCAACGACAACTACGACGTCGCGGGTTACCTGGATTTCGATTACGCGATCGACCTGCTTTCGGTTGGTGTCGCCGCGGCGAGCGATAGTCCGTATTCGACGTCCGGCTCTCCACATAACTCCGCAGAGACGCCAACGCCTCACGACGCTCGCACGTATG
>JAUWQU010000053.1 GCA_030610965.1 Phycisphaerae bacterium | reverse complement strand
CGGCGCTGGCGCGCAACAGGAGGCGGCCGCGGGTTTCCTGTTCGCCGGGGCGACGACTAGCCTCAAGCGCGGCCGCCAGTTCCTCGTAGTATGTCGGCGCTTGGAGTTCATGGGCCATTGGCAAGCCGGAGCGCCACGGCGCTATCTCCGGCATGCCGAGCTTGCCTGGGCTTGCCGGCGGACCTGAGAAGGTGAAGATTGCCGTGCGCACGGACCACAGGTCCGGGGCCGCCTCATGGGCCAGCCACGGCAACCATGACGGCCCTGCCAGGACGATAGCGTTGGGGCACTCGCGGATGGTGATGTTGCGCCGCTCGTTCAAGCGGCGCAGAGCCCTGGCCCATTCACCCTTGAGGTCCTCCTCCCAACCCGACGCGCTGGCGAACACGATCTTGCGCCCGGCTGGGGCTGGGGAAATCGCGGCCAGGCGTTCGGCCAAGGTCAACAGCGTGTCAGGGCCATCAAGCGTCAGGGCCTCAAAGTAGCTTCCCGGGGGCGGCGCGACAGCCAAGCGGCGATTGATCTCCGCAAGCGTGCCTGCGGTTTCAACGCCACAAAAGAAAAGCTCGAACCCCTGTCCGAGTTCCAGGCAGGAACGCAGCCGTTCGAACTGGGCCTCACCATCCCGTCCGAGGTCCAACACCTGTGGCTCACTTTCGGGGCTTGGATTTCTTTCCATTGGCTTCTTGCAGCGCCGCCTGCACCTTGGGACTCCGGCGCACCAGCGGGTGAAGGTCGTACCACTCCTGGCCATTGCGGTAACCGAGCACGAAATGGTGGTCGAACAGTTCGGCTAGGCGGAAGGCCTGGGCACGCTTGGCCCGCGGCACGTCGTGCGTTTTCGCTACCTTAACCAGCAACGGCAGGTCTTCATCGAAGATCGGCTTGTCGTAGACCTCGATCTGGGCGCTAATGACCTCGGTCACAAGCCGTGACAGGTCGGCCGAAGGGATCGGCGGCTCGATCTTGTCCATGATAGCCATGAGGAACACTTCATGCATCATGCGCAGGAAATCGCGCGGATACCCGCCCGACGCCTCGATCAAATCGTCCAAAGGCTCGATGTCCCCGAAAACCTGCTCCATGGACATTCGTTTCTCGATAATCTTGTGCATGGCCGCAAACCCTTGAGGGACGCGTTTGCCGGAGTGCTGATCCATAAGCCGGCACATCGGCAGAATGCATACCCTGCCCAATTCGGCGGCCGCGCCGAACGCGAAGAAGGTTAGCCACGACGGCACTGTGAAGATGACGTGGCAGGGCAGGCGCAGCCATCTCCTGTCCCGTACGAAGATAGTCTCGACTGCGTGCCGCACTTTCTCGGCGCGTACGTAATCGCCCCTAACTTTCTCGAAACTGTCAAGGATGATCACCATGCCCTGGCTGTCGGGACAGGCGTTCGAGAGGACCGCCACCGCCTCATCCAAAAACTCGTGGCATTGTTTCGCCAGGTCCGATAGCCGCCCGTTTTGCTCCAAGTGATTGTAGAGCTTTGTCTTGAAGCTGACGTCCTGCGTCAATTTGAGTTGGAGTTCCACCGCCTCCGGCACCTTGAGGGTCACGCCCTCGATCTCCACCTCCGAGCCAAGAAAGGCACGTAACCGCTCCCAATATGACTTGAAGGCCGCAGTGATCCCGCCTTGGCAGTTCTCCTGGATGAACTTATCTACGCCGGCCGCCGTCGCCGCCAGCAAGTCGTTGACCCGCGGCGGCATATTGAGGTTCAAATACTCTTCGCAGTCAATCAGGATCGGAGTATAGCCCTCGCGCTTCAGATTCGCTGCCAACTTCCTGAGTTCGGTGCTCTTGCCGCTGCCGATGAAACCGGAGAACATCTGCTGCGTGGGGTCGTCCGAAGTCTGGATTACGGTCTGGAGGCGGATTATGGGGTCATAGCCGGTGCC
Source organism: Phycisphaerae bacterium (assembly GCA_030610965.1). Taxonomy (GTDB): domain Bacteria; phylum Planctomycetota; class Phycisphaerae; order SM23-33; family SM23-33; genus JAUWQU01. Next base: position 8,519 of record JAUWQU010000053.1, on the reverse strand, counting down.
ACGCACGCCCAAGGCATGGAGATCTATGCGACGTGAGTCATCTGCCTCAAGCGGCGATTGAAAAGAGCAGGCGTTCATGGCGTCGCGCAGAATGTCGATCATACCCGCATCCTCCCAGGCAACCCGTGTACGACGGGATTGTCTACTGAGCCTCTTGGCACACCTACTTGATTGCGGCGCTGCCCCGACTCTGGATCACCGCCGCATAATCTTCTTCTGTCAAGTCCCGCGGCCTTCATGAAGGAAGTCCTCGATATTAGATCTCTTCCGCGTCGATTTCCCGGTAAGTACGGTAAGTATAGCCGATCCCGTACACCCGTCGACGGATGAGCTTACCGCCACATCCCAGACGCGTGTAAATTACCCGGAAATGCCGGCAGCCGCAAGGGAGACATTCCCAAAGCGGGATGGCGTAACTGCCCTTGGGCTTGACATGCCCGGCATGACATGCCCGATGCCAGGCGCGGCGTGCCGCGTGCATCGGTTTCCGATATCCTGGCCGATCACTTGGCTGACGGCGGTTTGCCTCGGCTGGTCAGTTGGCGGATCAGGGTTGTCTCGGCTGGGTCGAAGGGTTTGCCGTTCGGGCGGAGCACGTCGTGGAACCAGACGGCTGGCTCGGCGGTGAACTTGGTCTTCCAACTCGACCAGGGGTACTGGGTCTGGATCTTGCCCGCGACGAATCCCCAGTTGATCGCGCCGATGTTCTTGTCCTTCATGTATCCCAGCAGCGCCTGGAACGTGCAGCCGCCGGGGCGGTTTAGGTACTCGGTGCAGATGACCGGGCGGTCGTATTTCAGCGTAGCTTCGGCGCGGGCCTTGAACCCGCCGGGGCCGCTGTAGGAGTGGAACGTCATGATGTCCGACCGCTCGATGCAGATTTTGTTGATCGGCGAGAGCTTGTTCGGGTCGGCCCAGTCGCCGGCCCACAGCCCGGTCGGCAGCGGCTGGGTCGGGGCGACCTGGCGCGCCCAGTCGAAGGCCTTGGCCAGCAGCGCCTCGGAAAGCTTGTCCTTGTTTGGGGGATCCTGGACGGAGTACTTCGAGCCCTGGTAGTTGCCCGGCTCGTTGTAGAGGTCCCAGCAGAGCACGCGTTTGTCGTCGCGGAACCGGCGGATCACGCCCTGCACGTACGGCTTCATCTCGTCGTGCCGCTCGGGCTTGGCGAGGATCTCGTTGCCGGGGCATTGCACCCAGCCGGAGTTGTGGACGTGCGGCCTCGGCTCGCGCTGCTTGCCGGGCTTGGGGTTGGGGTCCCAGCAGTCGTCCAGCAGCACGAACATCACGCGGATGCCGCGGGCCTCGCAGATCGACAGGAACTCGTCGATGCGTTTGTAGAAGCCCTCGGCCCCCTGGCGGTGCGGGATGTCGTGGAGGTACACGCGCAGCACGTTGAAGCCGATGTCGGCCGCCCAAGTGAGTTCCTGGCCGATCGTCTTGGCATCGAACGTATCGGCCTGCCAGAACTCGAGCTGGTTGATGGCGGTTCGCGGCGTGTAGTTGCACCCGACGAGCCAGGGCTGGGCTGCATACCATTGGGTGGCCTGCCTGGCGGCCCATCGCTCGCCGGCGGAGGCGGCAGCGCCCAGAAGCAGGAGCACGCACGCGGTGATGAGCAGATTACAGACGGAGTTGAGCATCGCATTCTCCCTGCCGACTTCGGTTACTCATTCGGGCTCCGGGCCGACCACGTTGGCGGACCGCTTCGGACGATATCTTAGCTGATAACGCCCGCCGGTGGGAAGGTGTTCATGGGTGCGGTCGGATTATGGTGGCGGTTTGTCATTCCCTTCAGACTCGGCGAATCAACGGGCCGGAAAGCACCAAACGAGCCGAAGGCAAAGCCCCCCGGCAAGGGCCGCCATGGCGGGCCGGGTTGCGAAAGGCTCGTGTCCGCGGGCCCCAGCGGCGCCGTCGAAGCGACACGGCCGAGGGGGAGTCTTCGTTTGGATCATTGGGCTTTTGGCGTTTGTTGCTTGTCTGAAATTTGGTGCTTGAGATTTGGAACTTGTCCGAGCCGGCGAGTTGCCACCGCCAGCCGACCGCACACGGCGCTGCCGATATGGGGCTTTTTTGGTGGAACGGATCGCTACGACGTGGCAGAGTAACGCAATTGTCGTAGATTCAGGATTGACCAGGAGCGACCATGGCCGGGTATGATTTCACCGCTATCGAGAAGAAGTGGCAGGACTACTGGGAAGCCAACCAGACCTTCCACCAGCCCAATCCGGGCGAGCCCGGGTTCGTCGACAGGCCCAGGAAGTACGTGCTGGACATGTTCCCGTATCCGTCCGGCGCGGGGCTGCACGTCGGGCATCCTGAGGGTTACACCGCCACGGACATCATCTGCCGACACGCCCGCATGACCGGCCACAACGTCCTTCACCCGATGGGCTATGACGCTTTCGGCCTGCCTGCCGAGCAGTATGCCGTCGAGCACGGCGTGCATCCGCGCGAGACGACAGCCAGGAACATCGCCAACATCGAGCGTCAGATCCGCATGTTCGGCTTCAGCTACGACTGGTCGCGTCGCGTGGCGACGACGGACGTCGAGTACTACCGCTGGACGCAGTGGATCTTCCTTCAGATGTTCAACAGTTGGTACGATCCGGAGGCCGGCGCGGCCAGGCCGATCAAGGAGTTGATCCACAAGCTCGAGAACGGCGAGTTTCTCCTGGACGCCGGGGCGAAGGTCGTTCATGGCGAGGTAATGCGCCAGCTCGAGGCCCTCGCCGGGCAGACGCAGATGCTGGTGGGGTATGCCGACCTGACGGCCGAGCAGCGAAGCCGGCTCATCGACGAGTACCGTCTGGCCTACATGGCCGAGGTGCCGGTGAACTGGTGCCCCAAGCTCGGCACGGTCCTGGCCAACGAGGAGGTCACCAACGAGGGCCGCAGCGAACGCGGCAACCATCCGGTTTATCGCAGGGCCCTCAAGCAGTGGATGCTGCGGATCACGGCCTACGCCGAACGGCTGGCACGCGACCTCGACGCGATGGACTGGCCCGAGCCGATCAAGATCATGCAGCGAAACTGGATCGGCAAGTCCACCGGCGCGGAGGTCGACTTCCCCCTGGCCGACGACCAGGCCGACAAATGGTTCGGCGAGCGGTCCGAGGGCGGCTTCCGGGCCCAGCCGGAGGAAAACGCCATCCGCGTGTACACGACCAGGCCGGACACCCTGTTCGGCGCGACATACATGGTCCTGGCGCCGGAGCACCCGCTGGTTCGGCAGATCACCACGGCCGAGCAGCGGCAGGCCGTCACGGAGTACGTCGAAAAGGCGATTCACAAGTCGGACCTCGAGCGCACGACCGAGGCCAAGGACAAGACCGGCGTGTTCACGGGCGCCTATGCGGTCAACCCGGTCAGCAGCGAGCCCGTGCCGATCTGGGTGGCGGACTACGTGCTGATGGGTTACGGCACCGGCGCGATCATGGCCGTGCCGGCCCACGACACTCGCGACCTGGAGTTCGCCCGGAAGTTCGACCTGCCGGTAATCCAGGTGGTCCAGCCGGCCGGCGGCGAGGACTGGCGCGGGTATGTTGACGACGGCATCGCGGTCAATAGCGGCCAGTACGACGGCCTGAGCACGCCGGAGTTCAAACAGAGAATAGCCGAGGACCTCGAGGCCTGGGGCCTTGGCCGGGCCGCGATCAACTACAAGCTTCGCGACTGGCTCTTCAGCCGCCAGCGTTACTGGGGCGAGCCGTTCCCGATCGTCCACTGCAAGGCGTGCGGCGGACCCGTGGCGCTGCCGGAAGATCAGCTCCCGCTGGTCCTGCCGGAGATGGAGGACTTTTCGCCCGAGTCTTCGGACGACCCCCAGGCCCCGCCGAAGCCGCCGCTGGGCAAGGCTGCCGAGTGGGTGCATACCACCTGCCCCGAATGCGGCGGCCCTGCCAGGCGAGAACTGAATACCATGCCCCAGTGGGCGGGCAGTTGCTGGTATTACCTGCGGTATCTCGACTCCAACAACGACAAGCACTTCTGCGACAGCCGGGCCGAGCGGTACTGGATGAGCCCGACCGACGACAGCGCGGGCGGAGTGGGCCTCTACGTCGGCGGGGCCGAGCACGCGGTGCTGCACCTGCTCTACGCGAGGTTCTGGCACAAGGTGCTCTTCGACCTCGGGCTCGTCTCAACGCCCGAGCCGTTCGCCAAACTCTTCAACCAGGGCATGATCCTCAGCTTCACCTACCGCGACGGGCGGGACGTGTCCTGGCCGCACGAGCAGGTGGACCTCACGGGCGAGACGCCGGTGCTCAAGGCCACCGGCGAGAAGCTCACCGTAACCATAGAGAAAATGTCCAAGAGCCTCCGCAACGTGGTGACGCCGGACGACGTGATCGCCCAGCACGGGGCAGACACGTTCAGGCTGTACGAGATGTTCATGGGCCCGCTGGACGCAGCCAAGCCGTGGAACACCCAAGACGTGCCCGGCGTGCATCGCTTCCTCAACCGCATCTGGCGGATGATACTCGGCGGCGAAGACCTGAAGTCCATGCTGAGCGAAGGCGATGGCGACCCGGACGTCGAGAAGGCCCTGCACCGGCTGACGAAGAAGGTCGGCGAGGACATCGTCGCGATGAAGTTCAACACCGCCATCGCCGCGATGATGGAGTTCATCAACGTCGTGTACAGAGTCGGACGGATCGAGCAGGGCCAGGCCGAGCGGCTCGTGCTGCTGCTGGCGCCCTTCGCCCCGCACATCAGCGAGGAACTCTGGCAGCAACTCGGCCACGAGCAGTCCTTGGCCTGCGAGCCCTGGCCCGAGTACGATGAATCACTGCTAGTTGAGGACACCATCGAACTGCCCGTGCAGGTTAACGGCAGGGTCCGCGCCCGCATTACCGTTGCCGCGGGCGCCGGGCAGGACACGATACTCGAGGCCGCCCTCGCCCAGGAGCGCATCGCCGAGATGATCGAGGGCAAACAGGTCGTCAAGAAGATCGTCGTGCCGGGCAAGCTGGTGAACATCGTGGTGAGGTGAGCAATAGTGAGCTGGTTACTCAAGATGACCGATTTCGAGAGCCCCGCAGGGGTGAGAAACGGTCAGTTTGAGTAGTTAGTAAATAGGGAGCAGGGAAAGAAGCATCAGATACCCGGTACCCGGTGGGAAAAGAATGCTGCCACGCGAGCGAACCAGGGGTGACCTATGACGGACAACCGAACCGACAATCCTCGCTTCGCATTCATCCCCAAGAAAGTCTGGGATCGGTTGCTCGACGTCGCCCCTGTGCCGCTGGCTGGCATCGCGGTTTGGTACAGTCTCCTGATCGTCGTACACGTGGCCGAGGAGCTTTCATGGTCCTGCTACACCGGAGAACTCGAAGCGCTTCGTTTCGCATTTCGTAATGAAATCCTGATTCCTACGGCCATCGCCTTGGGGTTCGCCCTGTACTTCCTTGTGGACGGACTGTTCTCGCGACGCAAGAAGGCCGGGGAACTCGACCGCGAAGGCTTCGGCCGGTCATGGTTGCTCGTTACGTCGGCGACAATCATCGTCGCAATGCTCGCTATGCCCTGGTGTCTGTACATACACACCAACTGGCAGCTGGCCTGGGTCTCATGGGACGCGAGGACCTCGGTACGCCTCGCGGGCGCCTGGACAATCGCGGCCGTCACGGCTTTGGGCCTTCGCCGCCTCGGAACCCGATTCGAGGCCATGTGCCTCCTTCCGCCAATCGCCTGGCTTGTCGCAATGCTCCTTAGTAACGATCTCGCCCGGCAAATCATGAGGGAAGTCCGATCACTGCAAGTCGGACAACAGTCATTGATAGCGATGCCTGACTTGTTCGTTCTGGTAACAATCTGCCTGATCGTCTGCTGCGCTGCGTGGGCCGAGCGAAGACTGTTTCATTCCCACCAGCGAGCAATTGGAATCGTGTGCGCCAGCCTCTGGGCGCTTGCCGCTGCAATAGCGACAGGACAATTGCCCACTCTGCTTTGAAAACCCGTACGTCAACGGGGTCAGGCAGGTGAGTGTTACCGCTTGCATGTCCGGCCTCTGGCAGGGCTCTGGGCTTGCCGCGATTCTCCCTGGCGACATGGAAAGCCGGAGAGCCACGGCCGGGCGGCGAAACCTTCTTGGGCTTCGTCGGCGGATAAGATACAGTCAGGCAGGACGCGTTCAACTTCCGGCCGCCAGGCCGGGCTTGGCAGGCAACTGTTATGGGCTTATCACTGGATGACATTCTGGCGTCGCATCGCACGCGGAAGCCCGTGGTGATGGGGATTCTTAACGTCACGCCGGACAGCTTTTCCGATGGCGGGGCGTTCTTCGATCCCGGCGCGGCGGCCGAGCAGGCTCGGCGGATGGCGGACGAGGGGGCGGACATCATCGACATGGGGGCCGAGTCGACCAGGCCCGGCAGCGAGCGCGTGACGGCGGGCGAGCAATTGCGCCGGCTGCGCAAGGTTCTGCCGGCGACCGTCGCGAGCGGGGCCGTCGTTAGCATCGACACCACACTATCGCCCGTGGCGCGATTCGCGCTGGATGCGGGGGCCGCGATCATCAACGACGTATCCGCCGGCCGGGACGACCAGGCCATGCTGGACCTCGCGGCCGATCGCCAGGCGCCAATCATACTGATGCACATGCTCGGCACGCCGAAGGACATGCAGGCCGAGCCGCGATACGAAAACGTGGTGGCCGAGGTGCGGGTGTTCCTGGCCGAGCGAGCCGCCGCGGCCGAGGCTGCCGGCGTGCCGCGCGAGCGGATCATCGTGGACCCGGGCATCGGGTTCGGCAAGCGGTTGGAGCACAACCTTGCCCTGCTGGCCGGGATGGGCGAGATTGTCTCGCTGGGCCTGGGCGTGCTGGTGGGCCCGTCGCGGAAGCGCTTCATCGGCGAGCTGCCGGGCCAGGACGACCCACGCCAGCGAACTGCGGGCACCGTCGCGGCCTGCCTGGCCGCATGGTCGCGCGGCGCGACGATGTTCAGAGTCCACGATGTGCAGCCTGTCCGTGACGCCCTTGCCGTGGCGGCTGCCATCGCCGGAGCTTGAAACCGCCGGAGCATACCTGACCCCGCCCGGCGCCGCGGACGGATCATCAGCGGTGTTGCCGAACATCCGGGCCGATATGGCCGATGTCCGAGGAAGTGACCCCCCTGACGATGGACAATAGTTTTCAGCCGAAGCCGCTCCATGCCGATGAGCCAGTGACTCTCGAGCCAATCGCCCCGCGGATTGGCCCCGCGACCGCGCCGACCGGGCCGTTGACGGCCGAGCACTTGCACCAACTGGCCGCGGCCGACCTGCGGGCCAAGAAGCTCCGCAAGGCCGGGGGCGTGGCGATGTTCAACGGGATCGCCATCGCCACCTTCAGCGGCTTTTCGCTGCTGTGCGGCCTGGTGGAACTGGCGCTGGACGGGTTCGACATCAGCAAGCTCGACTGGTTGACGTTCGTCATGGGCATCGGCCTGGGGCTGATCGCGTGGAACGAGTTTCGCGGCCGGCAGCGGTTGCGGCAGTTCGACCCGCGCGGCCCGCGCGTGCTGGGCTGGAACCAGATTGCGCTTCTGGGGCTGATTGTCGCCTACGCGGCGTGGATGATGGGCGTCGCCCTGCTGGGCCCGAACCCGTACGCGGAGATCATTCGCCAGGAACCGCTGGCCGCCGACATGCTGGGCGGTATCGGCGACCTGTATACGAAGATGTCCATCGCGGTGTACGGGGGACTCATACTCGGCACGCTGCTGTTCCAGGGGCTCAACGCCCTGTACTACTTCACCCGCGCCGGCCTGCTGCGAAGCTACCTGGCCGAGACGCCCGCATGGGTAGTCGAGCTCCAGCGCTGCCAGGCCGGCCTGACACCTGCCGCATCAGCCCAGCAGAATAGGCCCTGATGTGCCGACGGAGTGGCGCGGGATTACCGTGGTAGGCCATTCCCTTGGGCCATCCGAACGAGGAGAAGGACGAGGACGAGAGAAGAAGAAGCCGAAACGGACGAGGACGAGGACGAGGACGAGAGAAGAAGAAGAAACGGACGAGGACGAGGACGAGGACGATGGCTGTCGCCGGGGCCGCGCCCTACGACCCTCCGTTTCTTCTTCTCTTCCCTAAGACCTAAGACCTAAGACCTAAGACCTACGACCTACGCCCTATGACCTACGACCTTCTTCTCGCCTCAGCCGTCAGAGGCCCGCAAGCGCCGTGACGTGCGCCGTCGTCGCGGCCGCGATTCCTTCCAGCAGGTAGCCACCCTCGATTGTCGAAACCACTCGCCCGCCCGCGCGGGTCCGGGCGATGTCCATCACCAGGCGGGTCATGTCGGCGAAGTCCTCGTCGGTAAGCGTGAACTGCCCCAGCGGGTCGCCGCAACGGCTGTCGAACCCGGCCGAGATCAGCACGATGTCCGGGCCGAAGGCGTCGGCGGCCGGGATGCGCTTCTCGGTCATCGCGCCGAGGATTTCCTCGCGCCCCGCCCCGGCGGGCAGCGGCCAGTTGATCGTCGCGGCCGTGCCGGCGCCGCTGCCGGTTTAGCCGGCCCGGCCCCCGCCCCGCGTCCCCGG
>JAUWQU010000412.1 GCA_030610965.1 Phycisphaerae bacterium | reverse complement strand
TGATCTGCGCCGACCTGAACGAACTGGGCCAGGCCCTGCAGACGGCCCTGGACGAGACGGGCCGCTTCGACCTGACCCGCTGGGGCGATGAGGGCATGGCCAACCTGACGCCCTTGTGGCTGCTCAAGTACCTGCCCAACATGCTGGCCTGCCACGTGACGATCATCCACGGCGCGAAGGGCCCGAGCAACACGATCACCTGCGGCGACGCCTCGGCCCACCTGGCCGTCGGCGAGGCAACGCGCGTGGTCGCCCGCGGCGCAGCCGACGCGGTGATCGCGGGCGGCGCCGAGAGCAAACTCAACCCAATGGGCTTGCTCCGCCAGAGCATGCTCAAGCGGTTGTGCACGACGTGGCAGGGCGATGCGTCCGAGGCGTGCAGGCCCTTCGATGAGCAACATGCCGGTACTGTGATCGGCGAGGGCGGCGGGCTTTTGATCATCGAGGCAATGGACAGTGCAAAGGCTCGCGGCGCGCGGATGTACGCCGAGATCGTCGGCTTCGCCAGCGCGTGCGACCCCGGCGGCATCGAGGTGCTCACGCCCACCGCCGGCGGGCTGGGCCTCGCCGCCCGGGCGGCTATGAAGGACGCGGGAATAGGCCCCGAGCAGGTCGGGCTTATAGTCACGCACGGAACGGGCGTCGCGGGCGAGGACGTCTGCGAGACGGCCGGGTGGCGGTCGGCGTTCGGCGACCTTGCCGAGCGCATCCCGGCGGTGGCCGTCAGCGGCTCGCTCGGCTCGCTGTTCGCGGGCGCCGGCGGAGTGGAGCTTGCGGTGGCGGCCAAGGCGATGCACAGCCAGACGGTCCCGCCGACGGTGAATTTCACCTCGGCCGCGCCCGATTGCGGACTCGACCTCCACTCGGCGGCGCGATCGGGCGATTTCGAGTACGCCGTCAGCGCGGCCTTCAGCGTTGGCGGACAGAGCGGGGCCTGTGTCTTGAGGCGTATCGAGCCATGAATCCCAGACGAGTAGTCATAACGGGAATGGGAACGGTCAATCCTCTCGGCCATGACGTCGAGTCGACCTGGCAGGCGATTCTTGCCTGCAAGTCGGGGATCACGCCGATTGCCAACTTCGACGCCCGCACGTTCCCGACGCAGTTCTCCGGCGAGGTCAAGGACTACGATTTTGCCAAGCACGTTCCGGATGTCGACCGTCACGTTCATGCGGGTCGGCATTGCCGGTTCGCCCTCGGCGCGGCCGTGCAGGCCTGGAAGCAGTCGGGCTTGTACGATTACGCGGACCTGGACCGCACACGGTTGGGGATATACCTCGGCAGCGGCGAGGGCAGCATCGACTTCGACAACTTCACCGGTACGATCATCGATTCCTGGCGCGAGGGCAACGTGGACACTCGCCGGTGGGCGGAGCTTGCGTTCCAGCGGATGGAGCTTTACCGCGAGGTCGAGCAGGAATCGAACATGGTGGTGTCTCACCTGGCGGCGGAGTTCGGCGTTCGCGGCCCGGCGTTCAACGTGTTGACCGCCTGCGCGGCCAGCACTCAGGCCATCGGCGAGGCGGCTTTTCAGGTCCGCCGCGGCGACGCGGACGTAATCCTCACCGGTGGCGCTCACAGCATGATCCACCCGTACGGCATTACGGGTTTCATTCGCCTGACGGCCCTGTCCAGCCGCAACGACGACATCCCCACCGCCAGCCGGCCTTTCGACCAGACCCGCGACGGTTTCGTCGTGGGTGAGGGCTCGAGCATACTCGTGATCGAGACGCTCGAGCACGCCCGCAAGCGCGGCGCCAAGGTGCTGGCCGAGATCATCGGCTACGGCAGCAGCGCCGATGCCTTCCGCGTTACCGACCAGGACCCCGACGGGTCAGGGGCGGCCGGGTCGATGCGAGCGGCCCTCGATGACGCGGGCGCAAAGCCGGCGGACATCGACTACATCTCCGCCCACGGCACGGGCACCAAGCAGAACGACCAGGTCGAGACGCTTGGGGTCAAGAGCGTCTTCGGCGATCTGGCCTACAAGGTGCCCGTCTCCAGCGTAAAGAGCATGCTGGGGCACCTGATAGCCGCGGCCGGGGCCACCGAGCTGATAATCTGCATCCTGGCCATTCGCGACCAGGTGGTTCCGCCGACGACCAATCTTCACCACCCAGACCCGGACTGCGACCTGGACTACGTGCCGAACGCGCCGCGCAAGGCCGTGGTCCGCACTTGCATGAGCAACAGTTTCGGCTTCGGCGGGCAGAACAACACGTTGATCATCGTCGGCGACCGGGGCTAGGGCGGCGGCGAAGACGGGCGGCAGCAGGCGGTCAATCGGAAATATTGTGCCGCCCGCAACGACATGTCTCTTGGCCGACGCGGTCAGTGGCCCATGGAGAGACCGGTGCCTGTGATAACCTGTCCCAACTGCGGAACGCAGCTAAACGCACCCGACAGCCTTCTTGGCCAGCAGGTCACTTGCGGCAAGTGCAGATGCCTGTTCGTGGCTCACTCTCAGACCTCGCCTTCGGACCCCTCGGCCGGGACACAGGAGCCGCCGGCGCCTGAATCGGCCTCGTCGGCCGGTGCCGGCCAGGCCGTGCCGCCGCCGGTGCCGAACGCCGCACCGGCCGCTGCTGCCTCGCAGGCGGGCCCTCAGTTTGCTCCGCCGCCGGTTGCGGTTGGGCCGATGGGCTATCCGGTGCCCGGCGGGTACTACCAGCCCACGCCGTTTCCCACAAGCGGCTACTCGGTGGCCTCGCTGGTGCTGGGTATTGCCTCGCTTGTCTTGTGCATGTTCTATGGCGTGCCACTCTTGTCCAAAACAATTCGTGAATCAACGATAGGTTACAAGCGCTCCTGAATGGGGTAGGATGGGGATTGATAGAAGCCCAAACACCCCATCCAGGAGACGCTTACATGGTATCGGTCGCCAGTCTGTTTGCACAGGTTCTTTCACTCATTTCCCGCCGCGATTTCAGCAAGGCTGTCCGGCGTCGAGACGCCGAGAAGGCCGCCAAGGGGTTCTCCTGTTGGGACCAGTTCGTGGCGATGCTCTTCTGCCAGCTTGGCGGAGCGAACTCCCTGCGCGAGATCTGCGGCGGGCTGGCGACGGCCATGGGAAAGCTGCGGCATTTGGGGCTGGCAAAGGCGCCGGCCCGCAGCACGCTGAGCTACGCCAACAGCCACCGGCCATGGGAACTGTTCGAGGATGTCTTCCACAGCCTGCTCGGCCAGGCCCAAGCCATCGCGGCGCGGCACAAGCGGAAGTTTCGCTTCAAGAATCCGCTCCGCAGCATCGACTCCAGCACGATCCATCTCTGCCGCGAGGTGTTCGACTGGGCGCGCTACGGCCGGACCAAGGGCGCGATCAAGCTGCACCTGATGCTCGACCATCAGGGCTACCTGCCGGGTTGGGCGTGCATCACCGAGGGCAAGGTGCATGACGTAACGCCCATAAAGACGTTGCGATTCGCCATCGGCACGATCGTGGCGATGGACCGCGGCTACAACGACTACGGCCTGTTCGGGCGGTGGTGCGAGGCGGGGGTGTATTTCGTTACTCGGCTGAAGTCCGATGCGATCTACCGCGTGGTCGAATGGTTGGCCGTGCCGGCCAGCGGCAACGTCCTGTCGGATGAGTTGCTCGAGTTGGACAGCATCAAGGGCCGCAAGGAGTGCCCGCACACGCTGCGTCGGGTGGTGGTCTGGGACGAGGTCAACGGCCGGGCGATCGTGCTGCTGACGAACCACCTGGGCTTCGCGGCCAGCACGATCGGGCGGATCTACAAGGAGCGTTGGCAGATCGAGTTGTTCTTCAAGGCGATCAAGCAGAACCTGAAGGTCAAGACCTTCGTGGGCACCAGCGAGAACGCGGTAAAGGTGCAGATTTGGACAGCATTGATCGCGATGCTGGTGCTGAAGTTGATGCAGTTGCGATCGAGCTTCGGCTGGAGCCTGTCAAACTTGGCCGCGATGCTGAGGATGAACCTGTTGACATATCGGGATTTGTGGAAATGGCTGGATGAACCGTATGCGTATCCGGCGTCGGAGCCGCTGGAATATGCGATGCCCCTTTTTGCGAATATCCTGGACAGCAAAACGGGGGGAACCTGAAATGGCGACGGCGAAGGACGGGCCAGGAACGAGCCGCAGGAAGGCTTGAGGCCGTCCAAAACCCCGGAATCCGGACAGAATCACCCCTGAGAAACCGGGGGAACTACCAAACCGTGATTATTTTGGACAGCAGTGATGGCGTGCCTTCGCTGATCTGCGGGCCTCTGGCTCTGGTTTTCAGCAGCAAGGCCGCAAAGGACATCAGGGCCGGCACGGTAAACCCATCGTCGGCCGGCATGGCCAAAGCGGGCAAGATATGCGGGCTTATCGGGCTGCTCCTGGGGATCCTGATCATATTGTCGATGGTGCTTTTCGTCGTCTTCGTTGTATCCAATCACTGAGTTGCCCGCAAAGTCCTGCGGGCGAACCTGCGGACGGGCCTTGCCGCGAAGTTGCGGGTGGGCTATGATGCACCGGCCTGGCGGGACTGGCCCAAGCCGCCAAGCCGTCGAGTGTTGCCCGTCGGCCTTTTCAGGAGCATGCCATGCCGGTAATTGCCTGTCCGCATTGCGGGACTAAGCTGAACGGCCCGGACTCCGTTCTGGGCAAGGATGTCGTCTGCGGGCAGTGCCACCAGCGCTTCGTCGCGGCCGAGGTGCAGCCCTTCGGCAGCCAGCACGCCCGGCCGGCGCAGGAGCCGCAGGGCTCCGGTTTGGATTCCATGGAGTCGCTGACGCCTG
>JAUWQU010000164.1 GCA_030610965.1 Phycisphaerae bacterium | reverse complement strand
CCGCGGCCGCCGCAAGGCGCCGGACCTGTCGGCCCTGGAGGCCGGGTGGAAGCGCCTGGCCCCCGCGCGAGCCGGGATGACCGACCTGCCGCCTGAGGCGCGGGAGAGCCGGCCATGATCCGCCCGAGCCTGCGATCGACGCTGGGATGCTATACGATCATCCTGCCGGGGACCGTGCTGCTGCTGACGTTCGTCTACCTGCCCGTGGTCTGGGCGTTCTCGAAGTCGCTCTACGAGTTCGAGGTCGGCGGACAGGCACGTTTCGTGGGCCTGGCAAACTACAAGGAGTACCTCACGCTCGACCCCACGTGCTGGCCCAGCGCGGCGAACATGCTTCTGCTGACGATGTTCGCCGTCTGCGTCCGGCTGACCTTGCCGCTGATCGTCGCAAAGCTCATCCACTCGCTGCCGCGAGAGCGATGGAGGCACTTCTACCGGGTGATGTTCCTGGCGCCAATCGTGGTGCCCGGCGTCGCGGTGCAGCTTATCTGGCAGGGGATGATCTACGCCGACCATGGCCTGCTCAACTCGCTGCTGCGGGGCCTGGACCTCGCGCACCTGACCCACGGCTGGCTGAGCGACCCGCACACCGCCCTTGCGGCCGTCATGATGGTGGGCTTCCCGTTCGTCGGGGGCTTCGAGGTGCTGATCTACTACGCGGGCCTGTCGGCCATTCCCGACAGCGTCAACGAGGCCGCCTCGCTGGAAGGCTGCACGGGCGTCAGCAAGTTCTTCCGCATCGACATCCCGCTGATCCTCAGCCAGCTCAAACTCATCCTGCTGCTAACGGTCATAGGAGGGATGCAGGGCTTCGAGGGCTTGTTCATCCTCACCCGAGGCGGCCCGGGCTTCAAGACCACCGTGCCGGGGCTGTGGATGTACTTCAACGCGTTCAGCTTCCAGCGGATGGGCTACGCCTGCGCCATCGGCGTGTTGCTGTTTCTGGCTATTCTTACGATGACGCTGCTGAACTTCCGCTACTTCAAGTCGGCCGAGAAGATAAAGGGAGAATCCTGATGCCGCGTTGGAAACTCCTGGCCATCCACGCAACGCTCATCACGATCACGTCGATGACGCTGCTGCCGCTGGCGTTCATGGTCAACAACATCTTCCGCAGCAACCACGAGTTCTACCGCAGCTTCTTCAGCATACCCGACGCCTTCAAGGGGCTCGTCGGCGTAACCGGCGCCCTGGCCGGCGGCGATAAGGGCCCTGTGGAGGTCGACGACCAAGAGGGCCGGACCCAGCGCGTGCCGCCCGCCGAGGCGGCCGGAATGTACCTCCAGCAGATCAAGCGCGGGCCGACAATGGCCTGGGCCGTGCTCAGGCCATACCTCATCAACTCGCTGGTAGTATCGGTCTTGACGGCCCTGGGAGTCTGTGCGATGGGCTCCTCGGCCGCCTATATCCTGTCGCGATACAGGTTCATGGGCTCGCGAGTCGCGTTGATGATGTTCCTTGCGACAATGATGTTCCCCGGCGTGCTGACGCTCGTGCCGAGCTTCCTGCTGGTAAAGCGCCTCGGCCTGCTCAACACGTACTGGGCGATGATCCTGCCCTACATGGCCGGCGGGCAGGTCTTCGCGATATTCATATTCTACAGCTTCTTCAAGGGCCTGCCCGAGGACCTCTTCGAAAGCGCCCGCCTCGACGGGGCCGGCCACTTCAGGCTCTACTGGAACATCGTCCTGCCGCTGAGCAAGCCCGTCTTCTCTGTCGTGATCATCATGAACATACTGGGGACGTGGAACAACTTCCTCTGGCCGTTCATCACCAACACGGACGGCTCGCACCACGTGATCTCCTCCGGCCTGTTCGCCCTGGCCACCAGCGCCCACGCCCAGAACTTCTCAACCATGTTTGCCGCCTACGCCATAAGCTCCGTGCCCCTGCTGATCCTCTTCGTCTACGCCACCCGCCCGTTCATCCGGGGCATGACCAGCGGAGCGTTCAAGGCCTGATACGGATCCCAGTTAGATCTCGTGCCCGCGCGGACAACCCACAGCCCACGCAATTATTGCGTGGGCCTTATACGCATCCATGTTAGTTTTCGTGAGTTCCCATTTCTTCTCATCCGCTCCCACGCGTCGGGTTGCCCGCAAATTATTTGGGATGCGTATGAGCCCCCCGACAGCCGTGACTGGACAATGCGGTCGAGATAGTAGAAACAACAGCGGCGATCAGAACTTGTCGTAGAAGATATGGCGGTCGCGCAGGCCCTTCTCGCGAAGGACGCCCATGACGGCGTCGATCATGGGCGGCGGGCCGCAGAGAAACGCCTGCCGTCTGACGTCCGGCTGGAGGTGCTTGTCCACGGCCAGGTGGATGAAGCCCGTTTCCCCGTCCCACGTCTCGCCTTCTTCGAGCTGGTCGCTCAGCGCGTAGATGACGTGGAAGTTGGGGTGCTTCTTGGCCAGTTCGCGCAGCTCGTCGAGGTAGAAGATGTCTCGCGTGGCCCGGCAGCCGAAGAACAGCCACAGCGACCTGTCCGGCCAGCGGTCGTAGACGGAGTAGATGATGTTCTTCATCGGGGCCATGCCGCAGCCGCCGCCTACGCAGATAAGCTCGGTATCGGGGTTCTCGTCGAGTTCGAACTCGCCGTAAGGCCCGGTGAAGGCGACCTGGTCGCCAACTTCGAGGTTGTGCAGGTAAGTCGAGCCGATGCCGTACGGCATCAGGCGAACGTTGAGCTCGACCTCGTCGGTCTCGTACGTGGGCGAGCTGATCGAGTACGCCCTGCTGACGGGCCCGTCGGGGCTCGGGGCGATGATCTGCACGTATTGACCCGGCCGCTGGAGGATCTCCGCTGGCTCCTGTAGCGAAAAGCGGATTTCCTTGATGTCGTGCGTCAGCGTGATGGTGGACTTGACGACCGACGAGTAGAGCTTGACGTTCAGCAGGTCCTCGGGAATCCGCAGGCGCAGGTCCTCGCGGATCTTCACCTGGCAGGCCAGGCGCGTGCCGTTGCGCACCTCGCGCCGGTCGAGGAAGGGCGTCTCGGTCGGCAGCGGCTTGCTTCCGGCGCCGCTGAGCACGCGGACCTTGCAGTAGCCGCACGTGCCCTTGCCGCCGCAGGCGGAGGGGATCCATATCTCCGCTCCGTTCAGCGCCGAAAGCAGAGTCTGTCCGCCCTCGACCTCAAGCTCCTTCTCTCCGTTGTTAATATCCAACTTGCAGACGCCGTAGTTGACAAGTAGCCGCTCGGCCACGATCAGCGCTGCCGACAGGCCCACCAGCAGAAGGGCGAACACCAGGATGGCCCAGACGAAAATCATTATCGGTTTCCCATTTCGTTCCGGCGGCCGGGGTCGCCGTTGGCAAAAAAAGCCCGGCCGCGAATCAACACGTCGTTACAGCAAAGCCCGCGGCTCTGATCGCTACTGTATCCGCACCATGCCCGCGAAACCCATGAACGCCATGGCCATGATGCCGGTGATGATCATGACTATCGACACGCCCTGGAACGACTTGGGGATGTCGCTATAGCCCATCTTCTTCCGCAGGCCCGCGATAAGCAGGATGGCCAGGGCCCAGCCCAGCCCGGCGCCGAAGCCGAATCCCAGGGACTGAATGAAGCTGTAGTTGCGGATAATCATGAACAAAGCCGCGCCAAGGATCGCGCAGTTGACGGTGATCAGCGGCAGGAAGATGCCCAGCGCGTGGTAGAGCCCCTGGCTGAACCGTTCGATGAACATCTCGACGAACTGCACGAATGCCGCGATCACCGCGATGAAGACGATGAACGAAAGGTGCTTCAGCCCCAGAGGCACGAGCATCCCGTGATAGACGCCGTAGTTGATGGCCACGGTTGCGGTCATGACGAATATGACGGCAGCGCCGAGGCCGAGGCTGGTGTTGATCTGCTTCGAGCATGCCAAAAACGAGCACATGCCCAGGAAGTTCGCCAGCAGGATGTTGCTGGTGAAGATCGCCGCGATAAGGATGGCCCACGGTGATATTTCTGCCATGTCAGTGTCCTCCTGCCGGCTTGGCGTCGTTGGCGTCCTTCTTGGCGTTCATCGCGTTGAAAAGGGCGATGATGAAGCCAAGCACGATGAATGCCCCGGGCGCCAGGACCATGAGCTGGTTCTTCGTGTACCAATTTTCGGACAGCACGGTGATGCCGAGAATGCTGCCGAAACCCAGCAGCTCGCGAACAATGCCGATGGCGGCCAGAATCACCGCGTAGCCCAGTCCGTTGGCCAGGCCGTCGACCATCGAGATTATCGGAGGCTTCTGCATCGCGAACGCCTCGGCCCGGCCCATGACGATGCAGTTTGTGATGATAAGCCCGACGTAGGGCCCCAGTTGGCGGCTCATGGGCCAGTAGAACGCCCGCAGGAGTTGGTCGAAGAGAATCACGAACGTGGCGATGATAGCCACCTCGGCGATCATTCGTATCTTGCGGGGAATGGCCTTTCGCAGCAGCGAGATGAACAGGTTGCTGCACACGCACACGAAGATCAGCGCCACGCCCATGACCAGCGAGTTCTCGAGCTTGCCGGTTACCGCCAGGGCCGAGCAGATGCCAAGCATCTGCACGTTGATGGGGTTATTGGTCCAGGCGCCTTCCTTGAAGGTCGACAGGCCCTTGCCTCCGCAAAGCCCGCCGGGCTCGCACGCCCCGCATGCCACAGGAGCATCACTCATTGCCGGCCTCCTTCAGGATCGCGTCGCGATTGTCGGCAATCCGCTTGCTGACGGCGTTGACCATGGCCTCCACCTTGTCGCAGGTAAGCGTCGCGCCGCTGATGCCGTCGACCTCGTTGTCGCCCGCGACTGTGCCCGTGCCCTGCTTGCGGACGCGCAAGCCTGGCTCGGCTCCGGCGATCGTCTTGTCGCGGAACTGCCCGCGGAAGTCGTCATCGGCGATCTCGGCGCCCAGGCCGGGCGTCTCTTCCTGCTTGTAGAAGGCGATGTTGTATATCGTCTTCAGGTCGCTCCGCAGGCACAGCAGGCCCTCGACCGGCCCCCAGAGTCCGGGCCCGGCGAACTGGACCGCGTAGAGCTTGCCGGCCTCGGGATGCCCGTAAGTGAAGACCGTCATGCCGCTGACTTCGGCCTCCCCAACCACGCCGTCGGGGTTGTCCTTGGACCTTGCGAGCCCAAGAAGTTCGGTGGAATTGGCGTCCTGGTCGTACGGCACGCCGAGCACGTCGAAGATGTTCCGCCACTTCTCGGCCGCGGCGTTGGCCTCCTGGTACGGCTTGAGCATATAGTTGGCGGCCGTCAGGAGCCCGGCACAGACCGTGCCCAGCACGGCGGCGAAGATAATGGTTCGCAGGCTATCCTTCATACTGGAGCCTCCGGAGATAGACCCGCGTGGCGATCTCGTCATAAAGCGGCGCGGCGATATTGCCAAGCAGGATGGCGAACATGACGCCCTCGACATAGCCCGTCATGTAGCGGATAAGGAACGTCGAGACGCCGATTGTGATTCCGTAAAGCCATTTTCCGATGTCGGAGACCGGGCTTGTCACCGGGTCGGTGGCCATGAACACGGCCCCGAACAGCAGGCCGCCCGCAAGGAGCTGCCATCCGACGATCTCGAGCGGGTTCCAGCCGACCCGGCCAAATGCCGACGGCGAGGCCCAGGCCATCACTCCGACCAGGATGGCGAACGAGCCCAGCATCGAGACGATCGTTCGCCAGTTGGCCACGCCCGTCATGATGAGGAAGAGCCCGCCGAGGATGATGAGCACCGAGCAGACCTCGCCGGCACACCCGCCGGAAATCCCGTTGGCCGAGGCCGTGCCGAAAAGCATGTTGTACCAGTCGGCGTATGTGCCTCCCTTGGCCGCGCCCAGCGGGGTGGCCTTGCTGACGGCGTCGATGGACCACTTTGCGAACCCGCCGGGTATCCCGCTTGCGGGAACGGACCAGCCCGACGCCATCCCGGTCGGATAGCTGATCAGCAGGAAGCACCGCGCCACCAGCGCCGGGTTGAAGACGTTTCTGCCCGTGCCGCCGAACAGTTCCTTGCCGACGAGCACGCCGAAGGCGATGCCGACGGCGACGGCCCAGAACGGCAACTCCGGCGGGAGTATCAACGGGTACAGCAGGCCGGTAACGAAGAAGCCTTCGTTGATGTCCTCTTTGCGGGCCATCGCGAAGGCCAACTCGATAAGCAGGCCCGTGACGTAGGTCACGACGATCATGCCCGCGATCCGCCAGCCGAAGAAGTAAATCCCCGCCATAATACAGGGCATGACGGCCAGGATGACTGCCGACATGTACCGCTTCATGTTGTTGGGGCCACGAACGTGCGGGGCCATGGTCGTCCGATGGCTGACGGAGAACATGAACGAGTCCATCGCGTCGAACGCCGGGCGAAGGGCCTTTAGGCCGCCTTCCTCGAACGTCGGGCGAAGGCGCTCCATCAATCCCAGGAGGAGCTTCATTCTCGCGCCTCCTTTTCTGCTTTCTCACGCATCTCTTCGGCTTCCTCCGCTGCCATATCGGCGATGGCCTTCTTGGCGGTGCGAAACTGATCGAGCAGTTCCAGCTTGGACGGACAGACGTACGAACACAGCCCGCACTCGACGCACAGATCGAGCCGGACTGCCTCGGCTTCTTCGAGCTTGTCCTGGTAAAGGTACTTGTGGATGAGGTGCGGCCAGATCCCGGCCGGGCATGCCTGCTCGCAGAGCTGGCATGACACGCACGCACGCCGCTCGCCTCGAAGGGCCGTGTTGAGCCGCTCGGTGAACGACGGGCGAATCTTGCTGATGTAGTACGGCGAGAACGACTGCTCGGACCATCCCGGCCTGGCCCAGCCAAGCAGGCTTCGCGGGGCCTCGTCGCGAAGGACCGTCAGGCTCGTACACTCGGTGCAAAGCCCCGGTTGATCTTCGGGCGACCATTCCTTGCCTGTCAGTGCGCCGCCCATTATCACGCGGATGTTCTCGGCCGCGCCGCAGGCGTCGAGGATATTGCGGATCGGGTAGCCCGCGCAAACCTTCACGTGCGTGGGCCTCTCAACGCCCGGCCCGCCGACTGCGACTATCCTCACGTTGCTCGGCAGCGAGGCCGTCATTGCCCTGTCGACCGACAGCACGCCGGCGACGCCCAGCGACCAGATGCTGCCATCCTTGCTCCGCAGGCCCAGGTGCCGGGCTATTAAGGCCGGGTTGTCGAATGGGTACTTCCGCGGGATGGTCACGAGCTTGACGTAAGCGTAGCCGCGAACGGTCTGGCGGACCTGCTCGGCCAGTTTGCCATGCACGTCGGGGACGGCCAGGTATATCGGCTGGTACTCCAGCAGGCCCTGGATGTGCTCGAGGCCGCGGGTGAAGCTGGTGAGTCGCTTGACCATCTGCACGTCGCCGCGTGCGCTGAAAGGCTCGAGGCTCATCGTCGTGACTACCACCGCCTGCGGGTCGCCCGCGGGGTCCGGCACGGAACCGGTGAAGGCGTCGCCGACAAACTGCCATGCGCCCAGGTCGATGAGTTTCTGCCGCACGGCCGCGGCCGGCCCGGCCGGGGCAGCGGCGTGGTTGAGTTCGTCGCCCTTGTAGGGCTCCTCCTGCTCG
>JAUWQU010000421.1 GCA_030610965.1 Phycisphaerae bacterium | reverse complement strand
CGCACACACAGCCGCCCCAGGCGCGCCGCGAACGGTCTGGCTGCTCGATGGCACGCACTACCTGCCCGAGACGCTGGTCCTGAGGTCCGTCGCCGACGGCCCCGCGAAGGATGCCCCGCTCGTCTTCCAGGCCGTCGCCGGGCAAACGCCCGGCGTCAGCGGAGGCGCGAAGCTCGAACTCACGTGGCGGCCCTACAAGGGCGAGATCCTCCAGGCGACAGTCCCGGCCGGGCTTGCGACGGATGAGTTGTTCGTCAACGGACAGCGCCAGCAAATGGCCCGCTACCCAAAGTACGACCCAGAGCAGCGGATTTTCAACGGCTACGCAGCCGACGCCATCAGCACCGCCCGCGCCGCCGGTTGGGCGAATCCCGCGGGCGGGTACATTCACGCCATGCACAGCCACATGTGGGGCGACTTCCATTACCGCATCACCGGCAAGGACGCCAAGGGCGACGTGACGTACGAGGGCGGCTGGCAGAACAACCGCCGCATGGGCATGCACAAGAAGTACCGGTTCGTCGAGAACATTTTCGAAGAGCTCGACGCCCCCGGCGAATGGTACTGCGACACGAAGGCCAACACGCTGTACTTCTGGCCGCCGGAGGGCGTGGACATGTCCAAGGCCCTCGTCGAGGCGGTCCGGCTGCGCTGCCTGGTCGAGCTTCGCGGCTCGTCGGACAAACCGATCCGCAACGTGACATTCCGCGGCATCACGTTTCGCCACGCCGCCAGGACGTTCATGGACAACAAGGAGCCGCTGCTGCGGAGCGACTGGACGTGCTACCGAGGCGGAGCGTTCTTCTTCCAAGGCGCCGAGGACTGCTCGCTCGAGGATTGCACATTCGACCAGGTCGGCGGCAACGCCGTGCTGGCCAGCGGCTACAACCGCCGACTGACCGTTCGCGGCTGCCTTATCGCCGAGGCCGGCGCCAACGGCGTGGCCTTCATCGGAATGCCCGACGCCGTCCGCAACCCGCTCTTCGAGTACGGCCAGCGACAGGCCCTGAAAGACATCGACCGCGCGCCTGGCCCGAAGTCGCCGAATTACCCGGCCGACTGCCTCGTCGAGGACTGCCTGATCTACCGCAGCGGGCGCGTCGAGAAACAGACGGCCCCCGTGCAGATCGCGATGGCCGAGTCGATTACGGTGCGTCACTGCTCGCTTTACGACGTGCCGCGCGCGGGCATCAACATCGGCGACGGCTGCTGGGGCGGGCACGTCATCGAGTTCTGCGACATCTTCGACACGGTCAAGGAGACCGGCGACCACGGCTCGTTCAACTCCTGGGGTCGCGACCGCTACTGGGGCCTGACCGACGTTGACCTCAACACCGTAACGCTCGGCGAGCAAAAAAGCATGCCGCTCTGGGACGCCGTCAAGACGACAATCCTGCGTAACAACCGCTGGCGGTGCGATCACGGCTGGGACATCGACCTCGACGACGGCTCGAGCAACTACGAGATATACAACAACCTGTGCCTCAATGGCGGCATCAAGCTTCGCGAGGGCTTCTACCGCCTCTGCGAGAACAACGTGATGGTGAACAACTCCTTCCACCCGCACGTGTGGTACCACAACAGCCAGGACATCTTCCGCCGCAACATCGTCTACACGCCGTACCGGCCCATCCGCGTGGCCAAGCCGTGGGGCAAGCAGTGCGACTTGAACGTCCTGCACGATGGCGGCCTGGCCAAGCCGGCGCCGGCTGAGGTGCTCGCCAATGCCAGCGGGCTCGACGCGAACTCGCTTATTGCAGACGCGATGTTCGTCGACGCCGCCAACGGCGACTACCGCGTCAAGGACGGTTCGGAGGCGATGAAACTGGGCTTCAAGAACTTCCCGATGGACAAGTTCGGCGTGCAGAAGCCCAAGTTGAAGGCCATCGCGAAAACGCCCGTCCTGCCGGACCCGACAAGGCCCAGGACCTCGTTCCAGCGGCGCGAGGGCCGGGATGAGACGATGTTTGTCTGGCTCGGCGGGAAGGTCAAGAACGTCGTCGGCATGGGCGAAGTGTCCGCCGGCGGGCTGCCCGGCGAAACAGGCGTGATAGTCATCGAAGCCCTCGCGGCCAGCGAGCTAGCCAAGCTGGGCCTGAAGGGCCAGGACGCCATCCTTGGCTGCGACGGCAAGAAGATCGACACCATCGACGACCTCCGCAAGGCCTGCCAGGCCGCCGGCGCGGCCGGCAAGGTAACGCTCGAGGTCTTCCGCACCCAACACCGACACAACATCTCCGTCCCCGCGGCCCAGATGGAAAAAGCGAAACAGGTCGGTAGTCGGTAGTCGATAGTAGGCAGTTGAGGCCTGTTCGCTTCAACGAGCAGATGGGCGCTCGCCTCAGCGAGCAGGTCCGGTCGTTGTGTGCATTGGTTTGCGCGGTCCCGCGCCGCGACATATTCCCCGGAGAAAGCAGGATGAAACACGTCGAACTGATCGCCCTTGCTGTTTTCGCGTGTATGTTGGTCGTGTCCATCTCCCGTGCCGCAGGCGCCGTCGTCGAGCCAATGACGGACCTCGGCTCCGTCATGCCCGCCCACGGCACGGCCAGCATAGCCCCGGCCGCGAAATGGGAGTACGCCTTCGTCAGCGGCAACGGCTGCATGGGGGCGATGGTCTTCGGCCATCCGCACGACGAGACAATCGTCGCCAACCACGCCAGGCTGTTCCTGCCGCTCGGCAGCCGGGAGATACTCCCGGACCTCGCCAAGTACGTGCCCGAGTTGCGGACGATCATCCGCGAAAAAGGCTACAAGGAGGCGATGGCGTTCTTCCTCGGCAAGGCCAAGGAGCAGGGCTTCCCGGGCCTGATCTGGACCGACCCGATCCACCCCGGCTTCTTCCTTAAGGTTCACACCGCACCGGCGGGGGCCGTAAAGGACTACGTCCGCACGGAAGACTTCGCCACCGGCGAGGTCGTCGTCCAGTGGCGCGACGACGCGGGCGCGTGGAAGCGCCGGCTCTTCGTGTCCCGCCCGGCGGGCGCGATCGTGCTTTCGATCACCGCACCCGGCGCGGGCAAGCTTTCGTGCGATATCGCCATGCCCCCGATGGCTCACAAGCTCATCGACGCCAAGTGCTCCGCCGACGCCGCCGGCCTGGCCTGCCAAGTCGCTTACGTAAAGGGCAAGGGCGGCTACGATGGCTTGGCGCGGGTTACGGCCAGGGGCGGCAAGGTCGATTGCGACGGCAAGAAGATCACCGTTACCGGCGCCGACGAGGTGTTGGTTGTCATGCGCATAGAACCGTTCACGAAGCCGGGCGACAGTGCCCCGGAAAAGCTTGCCGCGGCTCTCGCGGCCCTGCCGGCCGAGTACGACAAACTCTTCGCCCCGCACGCCAAGGCTCACGGGGACATCTTCAACCGCGTGTCCGTCGATCTCGGTGGCGCCGCCGACCGCGCGCTCTGTGGCGAGGAGCTGCTCGACCGCGCCGCCAAGACGCACAAGCCGTCGCCGGCCCTGCTGGAAAAAATGTACGACGGCGGGCGGTACATGTTCATCTGCTCGGCCGGCGAACTGCCGCCGAACCTCCAGGGCATCTGGACCGGCACGTGGAGGCCTAACTGGTCGGGCGACTTCACGCTGGACACCAACGTCCAGGCCGCCGTCGGCTCGGGCCTTAGCTGCGACATGCGAGAGGGCATGGAAGGCTACTTCCGTTTCATCGAGTCGCTCGTGCCTGACTGGCGGCAGAACGCCAGGAAGTACTACGGCAGCAGCGGCGTGTTCGCCGGCCCGCGGGCCAGCAACACCGGCCTGCACCTGCACTGGGGCAACTGGCCGGGCGTTTTCTGGACGGCCGGGGCGGGCTGGCTTACGCACTGGTTCTACGACCACTACCGCTACACCGGCGACAAGGAGTTCCTCGCCAGGCGGACCATCCCGATCCTCAAGGGAATCGCCCGGTTCTACGAGGATTTCCTCGTGGTAGGCGCCGACGGCAAGTACGAGTTTATCCCGGCGTACTCGCCCGAGACCGGCTGCGGGATAAACCCGACGATGGACATCGCCGTCGCGCGAGAGGTGCTCTCATGCCTCATCGAGGGCTGCCGCGACCTGGGCGCCGACGCCGACAGCATCCCCAAGTGGCAGGCCATGCTCGACAAGATGCCCGACTACCGAATCAACGATAAGGGCGAGCTGGCCGAGTGGATCACGAGCGACAACCCGGAAAAGTACCGCCATCGCCACCACTCGCACCTCTACCCGGTCTTCCAGAGCTTTGAGTTCACGCCCGAGAAGCGCCCCAAACTGTGGGAAGCGGCGAAAAAGGCCACGCTCGCCAAGATCGCCTCCAACGGCGAGCAGTCGTCGTTCGGCCGAATGCAGTCCGGCATCTCGGCGGCGTACCTTCGAATGGCCGAGGCCGCCTACGGCCGGCTTGCGATCATGGCCGTCAAGAAGTCCATGTACCCGAGCATGATCACGTCGCACGAGCCCAACGGCGGAATCCTCAACACTGATGGCAACGGGTCGATCCCCGAGTTGCTGAACATGATGCTCTTTTTCTCCTGGCCGGGCCGGCTGGACCTGCTGCCCGCGCTGCCCGACGAGCTGCCGACCGGCAGTGTCAAGGGCGTCCTCGCCCGCCGCCAGATCCGCATCGACCGCCTGACCTGGAACAAGCCCGCCGGCACGATCCACCTGGAGCTGACAAGCCAGACAGAC
>JAUWQU010000151.1 GCA_030610965.1 Phycisphaerae bacterium | reverse complement strand
CCCGCGGCGGTCGCGGGCGATGGCAGGCCGGGACGTGCCGGCCGGGCTGGTTCGGCACTCTTGCGGAAAGGAACGTTATTATGACGGCATGCAGATATGTGTGTTGGGCGGCTATTCTCGTTTTGGCGGCTGGGTGGTTCGTTAGCGCGGCGGCGCAGACCACCAGGCCGGCCGGGGACGACTTGGACAGAATTGCCGAAAGGCTGAAGGAACAGGGCATTAACCTGGACCCCAACCAGATTGATCGGGCCCGGAAGATCATGAACGACCTCCGTGACGGCGTGGAGCCGGACCCCGAGCAGATAGGGAAGATATTCGCGGATATTCGCAAGCAGGTTCAGTCGCGGGGCCAGGATCGCCTGAAGGAGATCCTGGGCGCCTCGGATGAGGAATGGGAGATTCTGGCGCCAAAGATCGAGAAGGTCAGGACCTTGTCCGCCCTCCTCAACGCCAATGTCGCCGGTGTCCGCATGATGTCGTTCGCCGGCGGTTCGAATGTCCAGATGTCGTTGGCCGGCAGTGGCGACCAGCAGTCGGACATCCGGAAGAAGGCTCGGATTCTCCAGGAGGCCCTTGAGAACAAGGCATCCAGGCCGGAAGAGATTGCTACGGCCCTGAAGGGCTATCGCGCTGCCCGCGCCAAGGTGAAGGAAGAACTCAGCAAGGCCCGGAAGGATCTGAGGGAACTGCTGACGGTCAAGCAGGAAGCCCAACTTGTGACGATGGATCTGCTGGACTAGGCCCGCATCCCGCGGCCGGGGCAGTCTTCCAAGCGGTCGGCTACGACTTGTCGGCCGGTTTGGCGGCGGGTTTGGCGAAGCGCAGGAAGACCTGGTGGGTCAGGTAGAAGAACTCGGCATCGAGTTCGAGGCCGGCGTCCTTGGCGAGCTTGATCAGGTCATCCCTGGGGACGCGCCGGTTCAGGTCGTACTTGATCTTCGCGTCCACTCGCCAGTCGACGATGAAGAAGACCCCGCCGGGCTTGATCGCCTTTGCGATGTCCTTGACCAGCGCCGCCCTGGCGCTCGCGGGGACGTGGTGCAGGACGTTGCAGATGAAGGCCGCGTCGAGGGTGTCGGCCTTGAGCTTGGTGTCCGTCGGGTCCGACTGGACGCACGCGACGTTGGCGATCTTGTCCCTTGCAACGCGGTTGGCCACGGACTTGAGGGCCTTTTCGCTGATCTCCGTTGCGTAGATCTTGCCGGTATTGCCGACGGCCTTGGCCAGGTGGAACGTGAAGTACCCGCTGCCGCAGCCGATGTCGGCAATGCTGTCGCCGGCCTGGAGGTTCAGGTCCCCCACGACGCGGTCTCTATGCTGCCACGATTCCCGACTGGGCGCGGCCATACACAGCGACGCGCAGAGCCCCACAGCCACCAGAACGCCGAAGAGGCGGCGCGCATTTACGATTTTCATTGATCGAGACCTCTCTTCTTGCGGTTTACTTCTTGTCCTCGCCCAGGCTGGCCCTGGCATCGGCGCCGACGCCGTGGATGGCCCCGCGGGTGAACTTCATGCGGACGTTGTTGGTCTCGTCGACCTTGACGGTGACCTCGTCCGGCCGGACCTCGATGACCGTGCCGATGATCCCGCCGATAGTGGTGACCTTGTCGCCCTTCTTGAGTTGGGAGAGCATCTCCTTGCGCTTGGCTTGCTGCTTGCGCCGGCCTCGGCCCATCCATAACCACATAAGCACCACGCCGCCCAGCAGGACGGCGAAGAGCCATATGTCCGGGCCCTGCTGCGGCGGCTTTTTCTGCTCGCCACCGGCGGCGTTGGGGTCGACAAGCGCGTTACCATCCCCGGCAGGAACCTTGGCGCCGGCGGCCGCGGGGGGCGCGGGCGCGGTGTTGTCGCCCGGAACCGGCACCAGATCCGGCCCGGCCGGGGGGTCGGCCGGCTGGGTGGTCTGTGCCGCCGCCGAGGCTGCCAGTGCCGCACCCAGCCCACAAGTCAAAACGCAAACTGTCATCAATCCACGATATCGCATGGCTGTGTCCTTTCTTATGCCGGACAGCTATCCGATGTCCGGTGCGGCATTGTGCGCCATGTGACCTGGCAGGTCAAACACAAACCTCGCCAGGCGATTTGCCGCGACGCTGGCTTGCTTGCGCGGATTGCCATAACCGGAGAAGCCCTCAGACGATCACCGGCTCGATGTTGAACAGGTGGCAGTATTGGGCGAGTTGGTCCTTGTAGTCGCCGTAGAAGAACAACTGGTGGAAGACGGGGAAAGTGAGCACGTCCTTGACGTTGTCGAAGCGGGCCATGACGGACACCACGCATCCTCCGGCCGGGGGGACCGAGACGTTCTCGAGCACCTCGCCGGCCGATATGAGCATCTTGGTCGGGCGGGTTGCCGTTCCCGGCAGGACATCCGCGCAGGTCACCCTCTGGCCGGGCCTCCAATGGGTTCGCGGCACGGCGTCGCGGTTTCCGTGGTGGTGGATGATGTCGAACGGCTCGGGCGGCTTGTCGAAGCCGCTTAGCCTCGTCGGGCACGAGCAGTGCGCGCCGATGATAGCCCCGCGGGCCGTTTCAGCCACCGGGTCCTGCTGGAAGCCCGGGCGGTCGAAGAGGTACTGCACGAGGGCATGGGTGGCGACGGCGCCGAGGTCGGCTTCGCACGCGGCCGGGATGCCGTCGTCGTTCATTCGCGACCACGCGATGCAGGGCAGGCTCACCTTGGTTCTCGCAAGCGCCCCGAGGCAGTCCATGGTGATGGCGTCGGCGTGCTCGCGGCGCAGCAGCGTGCGTGCGACGGCGTAGCTCTTGATGCCGTTGACCACGTCCTGTCGCGTCGCACCGCTTCGGCTGCGGGCGCGGCGCATGTACTGATCGGCCATCGCGAGGATTTCGTCGGTCTCGGGCGTGCGCTTGTACTCGTCGAGGAAGTCGCCGGCAGGCACGTACCGCAGGCCGATGCCCAGGTGCGGCAGGACGCTGTCGGATCGCTTGTTGCCCCGGATGACGAGGCACCGGGTCGCCCGCAGCTTGGCGGCGGTGTGCAGCATCTTCAGCCCGTACTCGACCTGGGAGAAGTCGTTTGTCGAGCAGATGAAGCATCCGGGCTTTCGCGACGGCCCGGCCGTGTTGGTCGTGAACGACGAGCCCACCGGCGAGAAGACCACCGTCGGGATCTTGCTGTCGATGGCCTTGTTGGCCGTCGGCCAGGCGTGCTGCTGGCGGTCCAGCAGGACCACGAGCAGCCCGTCGGGCTTGGCCTGGACGGACTCGGCCAACCACGCGTCGGCCTCGGCGTTGCTGAAGATCGGCTCGGGCCGAAGGTCGAGTTCGATCCCGAGCCTGTTGGCGGCCTCGGTGATTTGCCCGGTGTACGTCGCTCGCGCCGCCTTGCCGTCGTACACGGCGCCGGGCCACCACATGCCGTAATCTTCCTTGCGGCGGACGAAGCACGCCCGAACCGTCGGCCTGCACGTCGCGGCCGGGCCGGCCTGGGCGATCCGCTCGCCCATCGCGCCCATATCCATCGATTCGGCGCAGCCGGCGATAATCGCCCCCGCGGCCGCCGAAGCGCCCACGATGAACCCGCGACGGCTCAGGGCGTGACAATCCGAACACCTGGAAGGACATCTGCTCTTTCGCATAACGAGGTCTCCATTAAGATGATGGCAAGTGACGACCGGTCCGGCGGCTTGCCGCGGGACGCTATTGATCTAATGCCGATTCCGGATCGTCGGTATCGTCGTTGTCGTAAATCGCCGCCAGCCAGCCCTCGGCGTCGGCCTGTAGTGTCCCGGCCGAGATGGCCTGGCGGATGGCGATCATCAGCGTGCTGAAGAAGTGGAGGTTGTGGATGGTCACCAGCGTTGGCCCGAGCATTTCCTTGGCCATGAACAGGTGCCGCAGCACGCCGCGCGAGTAGTGGCGGCAGGTGTAGCAGTCGCACGTTTCATCCACCGGGGCGGCATCTTCGGCGTGGCGGGCGTTTCGCAGCCGAACCCGGCCTTGCCACGTGAAGGCCTGTGCGTTTCGCCCGTTGCGCGTGGGCAGGACACAGTCGAACATGTCGATGCCGCGGACGACGGCGGCGATAATGTCCCGCGGCTCGCCGACGCCCATGAGGTAGCGGGGCCGGTCGTGCGGCAGTTGGCCGTCGGTCGCGTCGAGGACGTCGCGGAGCGCCTCGTGGCCCTCGCCCACGCTGACGCCGCCGACGGCGTAGCCGGGCAGATCCAACTCGACCAGGGCCGCGGCGCTTGCGGCCCGGAGGTCCGCGTGTACGCCGCCCTGCTGGATGCCGAACAGCGCCTGGTAGCTGCCCTGGGCGCTATGGCACGGCTCGCAGGTAAAAGGTTCCTGCCCCCTTTTTGCAAGCCAGGCCTCGCGGCATAGCTTTGCCCATCGGGCGGATCGTTCGACCGCGGCGGCGACCGTGTCGCGGTCGGCCTGGCCCGGCGGGCACTCGTCGAGCTGCATGATGACGTCCGCGCCGAGCAGACGCTGGATCAGCACCGCCTTGGCGGGCGTCAGTTCCACGGCCGAGCCGTCGATGTGCGATTGAAACGTCACCCCGTCGGCCGAGAGCTTCCGCATGTGGGCGAGCGAAAAGATCTGGTAGCCGCCGCTGTCGGTCAGGATCGGCCCATCCCACGCCATCACGCGGTGCAGCCCTCCCAGCCGGGCTACGGTCTGAGCCCCGGGCCGGAGCATCAGGTGATAGGTGTTGCCGAGGATCATCCGTGCCCCGGCCGCGACGAGCTGGTCGGGCGTGACGCCCTTGACGCTGCCGGCCGTGCCTACGGGCATGAACATGGGCGTCTCGACCTCGCCGTGGGGCGTTCTCAGCCGGCCTAGGCGAGCCTTGCCGTCGGTCGCGTTGCACTGATATCCGAACATGCCCAAGAGCATAGCGGGTGCGCGCCGCCCGGCCCAAAGCAAAACCAGCCCCATCGCCGGACGGGTGCGGTCGGCTGGCGGTGGCGACTGGTCAACTCGGCGAAGTTCCAAATCTCAAGCGACAAATCTCAGGCAGCCAACAGCCAACAGCCAACAGCCAAAAGACACCAAAACGCCAATGACCCAAACGAAGTCGCCGCCGGCGCGAAGCGTCCCAACCGACTCGACCCATTCGGCCCGGCCTTGGCAATCCGCGCCTGATGCGCTTAGAATGCGTCAGGTCAAGCGCGGGAGAGACAGGCCGTGAGAACGCTACGTATCTCGATGCTGGTGATGGTTGCGGCGGGTATGCTCGTCGCGGGCGGGTGCTACAAGTTCGACTTCAACTCCCACAAGCCGGCCTGGAGAAGCGATCCCGCAACGACCTGCCCGGACAACTCGGCCCCGCCGGCTGGGCCTGTGGCGGCCCCAGTGGCAGGCGCCGCGCCCTCGCCGGCCCCGGCGCCGGTAAGTTCAGGCGGGGGCTGGGCGGACGTCATTGGCCGGGTCGACGGCGCGGTATTCCTGGACGCCGACCAGGGGGCATTGTTCTACGCGTTTGACACGCTGGCCTATCCGAGGCAGCCGGTGGACCTCGTCGCCCAGCTCCGCGGCGCCAAGGATATGGCGCCCATCGCGGGTGTAACTGTCGCGTTCGCGCGCGGCGACTGGGTGGCTGGGCGAATCACCACCGACGCCAACGGCGTCGCCGCGATGCAGTGGACGCCGCCCGATCGCGGCAACTACAGCTTCGAGGCCCGCATCGTAGGCGTTCCCGACGAGAGCCTGGCCGACATGCTGGCCGTCAAGCCCTCGACGCTCCTGGTGGCCGCGCGGGGCAAGAAGGAACCCCAGGTCGTCGTCGATCTCGACCACACAGTCGCAGACAGCAACTTCATGCTCGTGATGGTCGGCGGGGGTGAGCCCATGGCCGACTCTGTCGAGGTCCTGAGCCGCATCGCCAAGCGGTACGGCGTGATCTACCTGACGCACCGCCCGGACCTGCTGACTCGCAAGTCCAAGGCCTGGCTGGCGGACAAAGGCTATCCCAGCGGCCCGCTGCTGGTCAGCGAGATAAAGGGCGTGCCGGCCAGCGGCAAGTTCAAGTCGGCCAAGCTGACGGCGCTTCGGCGGTTCTTCCCCGGCGTCGCGATGGGCATAGGCGACAAGCTCTCGGACGCCCAGGCTTACGTCGACAACGGAATGTCGGCATACCTTATCCCCGACTACAAGGAAAAGCCCAGGAGCATGCGGGCCATAGCCGCCGAGATCCGCGCCTTGCGCAGCCAGGGCCGGCTGCAAGTGGTGGGCAACTGGCGGCAGATCGAACAGGGAGTCTTCAGCGGCAGGAAGTTCCCGCCCGAGGCCTTCGCCGGCGAATTGGAGGCCAGCGCCGCACGCATCGAGGCCGAGCAGCGCCGCGAGGGCCGGGACGACTGATACGCATTCAGAATGAATCTCGTGCGGCGGATGTTGCCGTCAAGAAACATAACGCCTTACGGCGTCACTACGAGCGCTCCGCGTGCGCTTGGATGACGCCTCTGGCGTTTGTAGTGTGCCCGTAAGGGCATATTCTTCTTCGCCATTCAGGGAAGATATGGCGCTGCCCTCAGGCCCGCCGCTACCACACGAGATCCAATCGGGTTGCGTATGAGGGGCTCTGGGCGCCGGGTCGATGCGCTACAGCAGCTTTCGCAGGATGCTCATCACCACGGGGCGGTCTTCCTCTTGGCAGGCGAACCCGAAGCAGGCGTTGGGGGTGATGCGCGCGGTCGCTCTGCCCATGGGGCCGGCGAACTTTACGTTGGCGGCCGTGACGCTCTCGGCGTTGGCTTCCAGGAAGTCCCTTCCGTGCTCGCTGTCGAGGAACTTGGGCGTGTACGGTCCGACCATGTACGAGTTGTGGGCGAAGTCGCCTACGCGAACGCTCTTGATCTGGAATTTTTTGGTCAGACCCGCCAGTTTTTCCAGTGCCGAGGCCACGTCGATCTCGATGGGTTCGATGACGGTCGGCAGGGCCAGGCAGCTTCCGAGGAAGAATCCCATCTGCTCGAACGTCGCTGCCGAGCCGGCATAGAGTTCCAGCAGGCCGATCTTGGGTCGTATCGCGAACGGGTAGACCTGGACCCTCTCGACGGGCGCGCTGGTGACCTCGTGTGCCTCGCGGTCGAGTTGCTGTACGGAGTGCTGGGTGTGGCGGACGATTGTGCCGAAGACCGTCTCGTCGGTGGCGGAGTGATTCAGCACGCCGAACTCGTCGTCTTCCGGCAGGCCGTACTCGGCCAGGGCCTCGGCCAGTTTAGCCGGCGCGGGGCAACCCTTTGCGTGTGCGATGTTCAACTTGAAACTGGCCATGATGACTCCTGAGTGAATCTGAGCATGATAGGCCCTGACCCCGAGAGATCAAGGGATTTGCGGGCCTGGCCCTCGGGCGTGTGCGGTCGGCCGGCGGTGGCAACTGGTCAACTCGGCGAAGTTCCAAATCTCAAGCGACAAATCTCAGGCAAACAACAGCCAACAGCCAACAGCCAATAGCCAAAAGACACCAAAACGCCAATGACCCAAACGAAGACGCCGCCGGGGTCCGCCGACAGTAGTCTTTCGCAACTTGGCCCGCCATGCCGAAGGTCCGCTACGGCGGGGCGGAGTTTGCCGGGCGGCTTTGCCCTCGGCTGGTTTGGTGCTTGTTGGCCCGTCGATCCGCCGAGTCTGACGGAAATGACAAACCCCCACCATAATCCGGCCGCACCCCTGAGGCAGGGCGGCCCGGCCGGGCCGGCAGGGGCGAGCGGGGGCGGAAAGCGGCGGTCCGGGGTTGCTCGCCCGGGGTTAAAATCTGCGTAAAGG
This sequence comes from Phycisphaerae bacterium, assembly GCA_030610965.1. GTDB lineage: Bacteria > Planctomycetota > Phycisphaerae > SM23-33 > SM23-33 > JAUWQU01. The sequence goes on along the minus strand of JAUWQU010000151.1, from coordinate 88 downwards.
TGTTTTGCATTGGTGGCGGCGATGCTTTACAATGATAATCAGAGTGGGTGCACGGGACCGAAGCCGTCGGCATTTGACGGTAGCGGCC
>JAUWQU010000311.1 GCA_030610965.1 Phycisphaerae bacterium | reverse complement strand
CCTAGTGCGGGCGGGCACGCGGAAGACCATTGATTGAATGAAGACACCTTTTGTGAACGGGAGCGTGATGCGACTTTACCTGATAAACCCGAATAACCCACTGGTGAGCCTGGCAAACGTCAAGGAGAGCCGGTGGAATCGCTACAGAGTCTGGAAGCCTTTGGGGCTTCTGGTTCTGGCGGGCATGACGCCGCCCCAATGGGAAATCACCGTCATCGACGAGAACCTGCGCACGCCGGACTACTCGGCCATGCCTCGGCCGGACCTGGTTGGGATTACCGCCTTCACGTCCCAGGCCAGCAGGGCGTACGAGCTGGCGGGAGAGTTTCGCAGCCGCGGCGTGAGCGTGGTCATGGGCGGGATTCATGCCACCATGTGCGCTGAGGAGGCCCTGCGACATGTCGATTCGGTCGTCATGGGAGAGGCCGAAAGCATCTGGCCGGAAGTCCTGGATGACGCCCGGCGGGGCCGGTTGCAGAGAACATACTCCGGCAGTCACATCGACTTGGCCAAGGTCCCGCCTGCCAGGCACGACCTGTTGGCGGAAGGCTATGCCTTCGGCTCCATCCAGACGACGCGGGGCTGCCCGCTCAGTTGCAGCTTCTGCAGCGTGTCGGCCTTCAACGGCACTCTCTATCGTCACCGGCCCATCGCCAGTGTGATCGAGGAACTTCAGGCCATCCGGGAGAAGTGGGTCCTGATCGTGGATGACAATCTCATCGGCACCAACGCATCGCACATTGCACGAGCCAAGGAGTTGTTCCGCGCGATGATCTCGGCCGACCTGGGCAAGAGCTGGATCGGGCAAGTCACCATCAACATGGCCGACGACGAGGAATTGCTGGACCTGGCCGTTCGCGCGGGCTGCAGGGGCGTATTCATCGGATTCGAGTCTCCCAGCGCCGCGGGGCTTGCCGAGGTGGGCAAGATGTTCAATCTGCTCAAGGGCCGGGACTTCAAGGCCTCGGTCCGACGGATACATCGCCACAACATCCTGGTCGCCGGATCGTTCATAATGGGCCTGGACGCGGATATGCCCGGCATCGGCCGGCGGATCGCACGGACGGCCAGCAACTACGGCGTCGACGTCCTGAACGCCCTGTTCCTGACCCCGCTGCCTGGCACGCGCCTGTGGGACCAGATGAAGAGCCAGAACCGCATCGCTGCCGCCGACTTCCCGAGCGATTGGCGATACTACACGCTGGGATTTCCGACGGCGCACTACAAGAATTTCTCATGGTCGGCCATCCTGGAAGAGATGAACCGCTGCGACGGGAAGTTCTACTCGCGGTGGGGAGTACTTCGCCGCGTGGCCGGCAGCTTCCTGCGGAGGCGGCGACCCATCCTGTCGCTGGTGAGCAATATGTCCTACCGGAGAAACGCCCGGCTGACCCGGAGGCGCTACGCTAGATCGGACTTGCTGCGCGGCAGGAGTATCCTGAGCGAAAGCGTTCGCGCCGTCAACATGCGGCTGAATCGCCCGTCGATAGTGGGACCAACCGTCCCGTAAGGAGCCAGCAGACATAAACAAGCTCGGAACCATCAAGTTCAGTGGGAAGTCCGGCGCCCGGTACGCGTTCGCCGCCTATCCCCTGGAAACCGTTTTCGACGAGGCCTTCGGCGGCGTGTACGTTGTCACCCGGCGGAGACAGGGCAAGTCCAGGAAGGGCTTCGCGCACAAGAGAATATGCACGGGCCATAGCGACGACCTTCGCCAGTTGCTTTCCGGCGATGAGCGGTCCTTCTCCGAGCGGGGCGCGAACTGCATCTGCGTGCATGCCGAAAAGGACGAGTGCGCCAGGCAGAATATCGAGCAGGACCTGGTCCAGAAACCCCGAGCCGAAAGTGCCTGACGGCCTGCCTCCAATAGCCAAGGAAAGGTTTCACACGGTATGCGGTTGCTGCTGGTTATGCCCACGGGTTTGCAGGTTGGGTACGATGCGTACTTTTCAAGTTCGCCACTTGGCATTGAGACGCTGGCTGCCCACGTGCGTGACTGCGCCGACGTGACGCTTGCCGACATGCGGGGCAAAGGTCACGATGTCGAAGCGCACGCCGATCAATTGCTGGCGAACGAGCCGGACATGGTCGGCGTGAGCGTCAACAGCGCCCCGCACACCAAGTACACGCTGGCCCTGGCCGCGGCGATCAAGAGCCGCCGGCCGGGCGTGCGGATTGTCCTCGGCGGGCAGCAGGCGACTTTCCTGCCCCAAGAAATGCTTGCGCCCGGCTGCGTCGACGCGGTGGTCCGCGGCGAGGGGGAACTGACGCTACGCGACATCGTGACGGGCGGGGGCTTCGAAGGCGTACAGGGCGTTTCCTGGCGGTCCAACGGCGCGATCCACGACGAGCCCGATCGGCCCCAGATCGAGAACATGGATGACGTCCTGCCGCCGGCACGGGACTTGCTTCCCGACCGTGAGCGATATCGGGTCGGCAAGTACCGGGTGGAGGGCCTCGAAACCAGCCGGGGCTGCGCGCATCACTGCTCGTTCTGTTCCGTCCGCAACTTCCATCGCGGCCGGTGGCGCCCCAAGAGCGTTCAGCGCGTCATGCGGGAGGTGGACGAGCTGCTGGATCGCTGTCGCTATCCCAAGGTCATATATTTCGTGGACGACAATTTTTCCACGGATGTCCGTCGCATGGAAGAGATCTGCCGCGCGATCGTCGAGCGGAAGGACCACGACACGTTCTTCTGGTGCCAGGCGAGGGTGGACGCCTTGGCCAAGCGCCCCGATCTGGTCGAATGGATGGGAAAGGCGCATTTCACCGCCGTGCTGCTGGGCCTGGAAACGCCGGTCGCGAGACTCCTGAAGTCTTCCGGCAAGAACATCTCGGTTGAGCAGACGATGAAGACGATCGAGTTGCTCCACGCCAATGACATCGGCGCCTGGGGCACATTCACGTTGGGCCTGCCGGGCGAGACGCTCGAGGACGCCGAGGCCACTGTGGAGTTCATCCCGGCTACCGGCGTCGACGTGGCCCAGATCACGGTAGCCACGCCCATCCCCGGCTCCAACCTGTATGACGAGGCCAAGGCCCAGGGGAGCCTGTTGGAGACGGACTGGGACAAGTACGACTTCACCTCCCCGACGATGAAGGGGCAGTTGCCCAAGAAGAAACTCGACGCCCTGATGCACCGGGCCTATCTGAAGGTGTATCTCAGCGGACGATTCCTCCGCTCAATGTTCAGTCAGCGGACCAATCTCCAGCGTCTCCGCCGCACGATGTTCGGTGTGTTCTGGAGCTGGATATGGTTCCTCGTAAAGGAACAGGTCCGTGGTTGGTTCGGCATGGGACGGAAGTCGTTCCAGCCGCACCGAAGAGACTCCCCAGCCGGCAAGTAACGTCCCGCCGGTCACGACGCGGCGACGTGAAGGTTCGTACCACTCTGGCAGCCTGCATCTGTCCCGCAGGATTACCTGCCCCGACGTGTGGACTTCGATCGTGACTGCGCCTGCGCACTGCGCCCTCGACGGCTGCGCCAGAACTCATTCTTCTGCTGCTGGGGCGTGCCGGATTTGTGCGCGCCATGGGCGGACTTATCGTTTTTCGCCGCTGCTCGCTGGCGGCGAGACCCGCTCAATCCGATCACTTTCTGGATCGGCGGACCCGCGGTCTTGATCGAGTGTTGCAGCACGGGGATGGCTTTGCCCAACAACCGCTCGATATCGCGCAGGAAGTCGCGATGATCCTCACAACAGAATGAGATAGCCTGGCCGCTAGAGCCCGCCCGGCCGGTTCGCCCGATGCGGTGGACGTACGTCTCGGCCTCGTTGGGCAGATCGTAATTGAAGACGTGCGAAATGTCGTCGACATCCAGGCCGCGAGCGGCAATGTCGCTGGCGACGAGCACTCGCGTTTTTGCGCCCCTGAAATTCGCCAGAGCCCTCGTACGGGCGCCCTGGGACTTGTTGGAGTGAATCGCCTCGGCGGCGATGTCGGCTCGGACCAGCCGACGGACGACCCTGTCGGCGCCGTGTTTGGTGCGGGTGAACACCAGGGCGCGCGTGATCTCGGGATTAGCGAGGAGGTGCTCCAGCAGCGCCGGCTTGCTATGGTGGTCGACGAAATACAGGACCTGATTCACTGTGTCGGCCGCCGGAGACTTCGCCGCCACTTTCACCTGCACGGGATTCTGAAGGATCGTCCCGGCCAGCGCCTGGATTTCGCGGGGCATGGTCGCCGAGAACATCAGCGTCTGTCGATGGGCGGGTAACTGCGCCATAAGCCGGCGGATGTCATGGATGAAGCCCATGTCCAGCATGCGGTCCGCCTCGTCAAGGACGAATATCTCCACTTCGCGCAGGGATAGCATCCGCTGGTTGAGCAAGTCCAGCAGCCGCCCCGGAGTGGCCACCAGGATGTCCACCCCCTTACGAAGCGCCCGCACCTGCGGGCCCTGCTTCACACCGCCGAAGACGACCGTGTGGCGCAGGCCCGTGTGCTGGCCGTATACGCGGAAACTCTCGCCGATCTGCGCCGCCAACTCGCGAGTGGGCGTCAGGATCAGCGAGCGGATCGGCCTGGAAGGGCCGGCAGAGCCCGCGCGCCTGGACGGCTTGGGAATCGTCGCATGTTCGTGCAATCGCTGGAGGATCGGCAGCGCGAAGGCGGCCGTCTTGCCGGTTCCCGTCTGTGCGCAGCCCAGGAGGTCCTTGCCCTCCAGCACGTGGGGAATGGCTTCTTGCTGAATCGCGGTGGGGATCGTGTAACCTTCGGAACGGACAGCACTAAGTAGCGGCTGGATAAGCCGTAACGTCTTGAATGGCATGGGGTGGTTTCAACTCTCTTGTCACTTTCTGAGCATCGGACGCGCGAACAATTACCGCGCAACATTGAATTATAGCAGATATGACGGTAAGGCACAACGAACTTGTTTCAAAGTTTCAGAGACCCCGCGGACCGCACCGGCGCCGACGCTGCCCGTCAATGGCCGCCCGCAACGGGCTGTAGGCCGCCCAGAGGCTGCCGATGGAATTCCTCGGGGGCCCTTGCTGAGCCGGGAAGTAGCTTGCGAATGTCCCGGAACTGCCTTAAGTTTGTGCCAAAGGCCCGCGACGGTCGTGGGCGCAACACCCTCTGGGAAATCCCGGTTGACAGATCAGTTCGGCTGCCGCACTCTGCCGGGCTCGATGGAGTCAGTGCGATGAGGATGAGACGTGCGGGAAAGGCGACCCACTGCGGCCACGCCGCCCGTTGGCTGGGAGTGCTGTGCCTTGTGCCTGCGCTGCTGCCCGGGTGCTTCACTCCCCAGCAGTACGCTCAGCAGGCCGATGAGGAGGCCTACGGCATTATCGCCGACAAGTGGGACGCCAACCTCGGCGGCAAGGCCGACTACACCCTTGATGACAACTCCGCTGAGCCCAACGGGCCCGCGATTACCGGCCAGATCAACCTGGCCCGCGCGGTGGCCGTTGCGACAAGGCAGAATCGTGGTTATCAGCGGGAGAAGGACCTCCTGTACACCAAGGCGCGGGACCTGCCGCTGGAGCGGCACCGGTTCGCCCGGCAGTGGCTGGCGACGCTGGGGGGCGACTACACGCGGGACGCCGGCGACGAGGCCGTCGGCGCCGACGGGGCCTT